>QIIH01000143.1 GCA_003229235.1 Flavobacteriales bacterium
ATTGTAGGTATTGTCACTTGCAATGGTTACCCACTGAAAATTTATTACTTGATCCCCATCTAATTTAATACTTGCATCAATTACAAATGATCCTGATAAAAGCACTGTACCCACAAATATTTCTTGGCCGTTCTTTTTATATATGAAGCCGTCACTAACTCGTTCGATAGAAAAAACATCCTCTGGTACATACGTATCCAAGATCCCCGTAAGGGTTCCCAGTTCTCTTACATAAACTCGGTCATTTATAAAATAAATGGCATGCTCAATATTTGTATGATGCCCTCCTGAATCTGAGGCTGAAAAGCCTACAAAAGCACGTGCTCCTGCAGAAGCACTAAAACTAAGACGCATATCGCCTGAAAAGGATTCCGTAGAATATATCCCTCCATTACTCCAGCTATCGCCACTCTTTATTGCAGTAGTGCCTTCAAAGCTAATAAACGTAGGAGTATTGGCCTTTAGAGTCATGGGTAGTGTTCCTGTAATGGCATTTATAGGTAATATTCCGTTAGATACCCCACTCTCGATAGGACGTGCCTTTGTATCATAATTAGTATACGAAAAAGCATCTACCTCTAATTGTTTGCTGCTTTGAGAAAACCTGATTTGACCATCTTCACGATATACAAACTCAGCAGACCCTTCGTCTGGACTGGATGTCTCGATAAGTTCTCCTAAGCCATTATAAGTAAAGGTAGATTCCATTTGGTGACTCGCCAAGGCAACAGGACTGCCACTTAAAATTGTAGCATCAAAACCTAACGGCTGCGTGGCTTTTACAAGTTGTCCTGAAGAATTGTAATAACTAAGAGCATAATCGTAATAGTTCACTTTGTAACGCAATCCTTTTGCTCCTGTCTCGC
Organism: Flavobacteriales bacterium; assembly: GCA_003229235.1. Taxonomy (GTDB): domain Bacteria; phylum Bacteroidota; class Bacteroidia; order Flavobacteriales; family Flavobacteriaceae; genus Gilvibacter. The sequence continues at coordinate 867 of QIIH01000143.1, forward strand.
CATTAAAGATGCCACTGCCATCAATATGAACATTCCCAGAGGTACTCCCCAAATGAACAATGCGATACACATTCCCCCCTGTAAGACTTGAAAAACTACTAAAGGATTCTCCAGTTCTGATATTGTAATAATTATATCCTGTAGATCCTCCTATAAGACTTAAATCGCTGTTCACAATTCCCTGAGGTATATGAACGTCTATATACCCTTGCTCGCCAATTAGCGCAATAATTTCATACTTTTGAGAACCTCCAGAACGAGCAGCCGCCAATGTCTTACCATCACCATCTGTAAAAGACACAAATTCGTTGCCATTAACATCAATAGCAACCGATTTATAATGGATTGTTAAAAGTTTATCTCCATAAACAGAGCTATCCTTTTCATAATAATCCTTGCCAAAAACGTAATACATCTCCTGGCCAGCTAACATTTTGTAACTGTATCCTTGCGGAAAACCATCGACAGCATCGTTGGTGTCGCCATCGTTATTTAAATCCATGATTTTACCGCCCACTATTTTACGAATTGCTCCTGGATTAAGCTCATCGTAAATATTTCGGGCATAGGGTCTATCGGTGATGTCCTGAAACGATTCGTTAGAATTACTATCACTGTAATACCAACCTAAAGTATTTACATCACTTCCTACAACCGATGGTAATTCTGGGTTTGTCTCGTAATCAGAAGCTTGGTACGCACTCCCATCGGTCTTTACTATAAAATCGTCTTTATAGCTAAAGTTAAGCGTAGTGCCCACTGGAGCCGAAAGACTAGACAGAGCAGGGCGTCCTTGAGCATCGTACTTTGACTCTCCAGCCCAATTAGAATTTGTAAGAACATCCTTTGATTGGGTCTGGCTCATTTTGCCTAAGTCGTCAAAATAAGCTACCTGGGCATTTAATAAAGTGCCTTGCGCATCAAAACTTCTCGAAAAAGTCCAATTGTAATCTACATCGCTAACACCAGGTAGAGGATTTAAAGTTTCGTCTAAAATAAACCCACTATGAGTATAATCCATAGAAAGGTTCGTCTTGTTTGTGACAATTACAGCCCGTAAATACGGCATGTTGGTATTTACATCTGATGCAAATTGTACTCCGTCTAAATAAAAATATATGTTGTCACCCGTTCTTTGAATTTTTAACACAGAAGATTGCGTTATTGTAACACTAGACTCCGTATCAAGAACTACGCCACCGGGGCCCTTTGCCACAAGGTCAGAATTGACCTCGCCATCGGGCACTAATACACCATTATAATAAGAAATCGTATAACCAGCTTGCGTACCCAATGCATCAAAAGCATTAATCGGGCTTAAATTAAGAAAGATGTGCTCGATCTTATTTCCCGTACCATCAATGGCTGTGGCCCCAGTCATAAAATTGGTTATCTCGATAAAACCCGAACTTGCATCTTCTGGAATGATCTGTCTAGAAACTAAATAACTATACCCTGTCTCTAAATTGGTCAAAGTAGTACTGTTGGTTTCAAAAGTGTTATTCTCTAACCAATCCAGTGTTTGACCGAATCCCTGAAATCCAAAACACAAAGCGAAAACTAAAAAAATGCTTTTAAAAAAGTTCATAATCCTGTTTTTGAAATTCATACTTATTCGATGCCCCCGTTACAATTCATAATTCTTCCAGAAGCCTCTGTCTTCGTTAATGGCGAGACATCGGTGTCTGCATCAATTATTTTACATCTAAAAATGATGTAATTATCACACTCGTCCTCTGTCGCACCATAATAATCCAAGCTTAAAGTTGCGCCTACTATGTCAACAAATGTTGCACCTGCTCCCACCTTCTTCTGCCATTGATACGTTCTTGTGCCTGATCCTCCAGAAACCGTAATACCAAGGCTATATGCCTTCGGCTCTGAGTACTGAGGACTCGTTGAGTAAACCCCAATAATCGCTTCTAAGGGTGGGGGGCCATCTACTACAATAATGGGGCCTTCGTCCTCAGCAGAGCGTTTATAATTATAGCCGTATTCTTTAATAAGCTTAAACCCTCCCG
>QIIH01000428.1 GCA_003229235.1 Flavobacteriales bacterium
CCAACACGTAGCGGCGCTAGACAATTAGTTTCTCACGCACACATTACTGTAAATGGTGGAAAGGTAAATATTCCTTCTTACCGTTTAAAGCCTGGTGATGTTGTTGCTGTAAGAGAAAAGTCGAAGTCTATTGAGGCAATCGAAAGATCTATAGCCAATTCAAACAATGTGTACGAATGGCTAACTTGGAATAGTGAAACCAAAGAAGGTACTTTTGTATCAGTACCGCAGCGTATTCAAATTCCAGAGAACATCAACGAGCAATTTATCGTTGAACTTTATTCTAAATAATAACATTCAGGAGTAATAAACTATGGCAGTATTTAATTTTCAGAAGCCCGATAAAGTAATCATGATTAACTCGACAGAATTCGAGGGGAAATTCGAATTTCGTCCTTTGGAACCTGGATATGGGTTAACTGTGGGGAACGCATTGAGAAGAGTTTTATTATCTTCTTTAGAAGGTTTCGCGATTACTTCAGTTAGAATCGAAGGAGTAGATCACGAATTTTCTACCATTGCAGGAGTTGTAGAAGACGTTACAGAAATCATCTTAAACTTAAAGCAAATTCGTTTTAAGCGTCAAATTGATGAAATCGATAGCGAAACTGTAACTATCTCTGTTTCAGGTAACGAGCAGTTAATTGCAGGAGATTTTCAGAAATTCATTTCTGGTTTCCAAGTGTTAAACCCTGATTTGGTTATTTGTAATATGGACGCAAAGGTTAATTTAAACCTTGAAATAACGATCGAAAAAGGACGTGGTTATGTTCCAGCAGAAGAGAACAAAAAAGCAAATGCACCACTAGGTACAATCTTTACTGATTCAATTTTTACGCCAATTAAAAACGTAAAATACAGTATTGAAAACTTTCGTGTAGAGCAAAAAACGGATTACGAAAAACTAATCTTCGAAATCATTTCAGACGGATCTATTCATCCTAAAGATGCGTTAACAGAGGCCGCTAAAACTTTGATTCACCACTTTATGCTCTTTAGTGATGAGCGCATCACCCTTGAGGCTGATGAGATCGCACAAACAGAGACATATGACGAAGAATCGTTGCATATGCGTCAACTGTTAAAGACTAAATTAATCGACATGGATCTTTCTGTACGTGCCCTTAACTGTTTAAAGGCTGCAGAGGTTGATACCCTTGGAGATTTGGTTTCTTACAACAAAAACGATTTGATGAAGTTTAGAAACTTTGGTAAAAAGTCGTTAACGGAGTTAGAAGAATTAGTAAACGTTAAAGGTCTTAGTTTTGGGATGGACCTTTCTAAGTACAAATTAGATAGAGACTAACCAGGATTTTCGGATTAGTAAAATTATAAACCCCATTATAATTTGCTCCTCAGAGAGAGTTGTAGCAAGATAATGGACAAATAAAATGTCATGAGACACGGAAAAAAAGTAAATCACTTAAGCAGAAAGACAGCGCACAGAAAGGCGATGTTGGCCAATATGGCTTGTTCACTTATCGAGCACAAGCGCATTAATACTACCGTAGCGAAAGCTAAGGCGTTAAAGCAGTTTGTTGAGCCTATGATTACAAAATCTAAAGAAGACACTACGCATAATCGTCGTATTGTTATGGCTAGATTACGTCAAAAAGAAGCAGTTGCTGAGTTGTTTAGAGATGTAGCGGCTAAGGTTGGTGATCGCCCAGGTGGTTATACACGTATTATTAAACTTGGTAATAGACTAGGTGACAACGCCGATATGGCGATGATCGAATTGGTAGATTACAATGAGCTTTACAATGCTGGTAAACCGGCTAAAAAGAAGAGCACTCGTCGTGGTCGTTCTAAGACTAGTGATTCTCAAATTCCTGCACCTGCACCAGTTGCGGCTAAAGAAGAAGAGTGATTTTAGTAAATTTTAACACTATTTAAAGGGTAAGATTTTACAAAATCTTACCCTTTTTTGGTGGAATAATTAATATTTTTGACCTGAAAAAGAAAATGTTTAAAAACAAGAACAACACATTATGAAAATCAAGATTGCACTTTTTTGCTTATTGACAATATCAATGTTTATAACTCAGGCACAAGATTCAAATGTTGATGCCAACAATACGTCTAATGTTAGTGACCTTCAGGGAATTGCAGGCGGTCAATTGGGTGGCAGACAATTTACGGGTGCTGCAACATTTTTTAACCCTAAATTTGACCGAGAAGGTTCGATTTATTTATTTGATGGATGGGATCAATCTGCTATTATTTTTCCGAAGGGGATTAATCAGGGCTTTACAGAGCACCAAATGAATTTTAATATTCAACGTAGCTTGTTCGAAACACGTTTACGAGGTGATTCAATTAAGGCATTCAACTTTGTGAGTATCGAAAAAATAATTGTAGACGGGCGTACTTTTAAGAGTTTTTATTTGGAAGAGTTGCAACGTCAAAAGATTTTTGAGGTAGTTTATAAGGGTGAAGACTTTTCGATCTTAAAAGGGTATACCGTAGATATTCTTGAGGCATCGGCTAATCCAATGTTAGCTCGTCCAAGAGATAAGTATATTCAAAGAGTTACTTACTACATAGAGACCGATACTGAGCTTAAAGAGTTTAGGCTTAAAAAGAGGGCAATTTTAGGGCAGTTAGATGAATCAGCTGCATTGAAAGCTAAAGATTATGCAAACAAATACGACAAATCTTTTACCAACGAAGATGAGTTGCGTATGATTTTAAACTTCGCTACGCGATAGTTAAAATCTAATTGTCTGTTAACTATTTTTACAGGCAAGAGAACCATAGCAACGCAAATTGAGGGTTAGGAGTACTGCCACTACTTCTGGTCTATTTATTAACATAAACTTAAAAATAGTTATGAAGAAACTTCAGCTTATTTTATTTTTTATGAGTGCTGTTGCGGT
>QIIH01000070.1 GCA_003229235.1 Flavobacteriales bacterium
ACCAGATGGAGGCTCTTTAACGGTTGTTCAGCATCATAGTTTAGTTCAATTACCTGATAACGAATACATTCCAAGAGGGTTTGATCCGCGAAGCGGAGCCATATCTATGAGTTATTTAGATTATGCGACTCCTATCTGGGAGCCCATTAGAAAGCGAATAATAATACGACACAGGTTAGTGAAGAAAAACCCTGAGCTCGCTGTAAGCGAAGCGGTAGAACCTATTGTTTACTATTTAGATCCTGGCACCCCTGAACCTGTTCGATCGGCTCTACTTGAAGGCGGTAGTTGGTGGAATCAAGCCTATGAATCTATCGGCTATAAGGACGCTTTTCAGGTAAAAATGCTACCTGCAGGTGCAGATCCTATGGATTTACGTTACAATGTTATTCAATGGGTACATCGATCTACAAGAGGGTGGAGTTATGGCGCGAGTATTACAGATCCCCGTACGGGTGAAATTTTAAAAGGTCATGTGAGTTTAGGTAGCCTGCGTATTAGACAAGATTTTATGATTGCTCAAGCACTTATGAATAGGCCTTTTGCCGATAGCGATGATAATTATGGCCCAATGTTAGAAATGGCTTTAGCCAGAATTAGGCAATTATCTGCACACGAAATTGGGCATACATTAGGTTTTACTCATAACTTTGCCGCAAGTTCTGATGGTAAAGCAAGTGTAATGGATTATCCTCATCCTTCACTAAGTTTTAACGGCGACCAATTAGATATTTCTAATGCCTACGAGACAGGAATAGGAGATTGGGATAAGGTTACGGTTGCTTATTCGTATGGAGATATACCTGCTGGTACAGACGAGAAAATAGCGCTTTCTAAAATTTTAGACGATGCTTATGCAAATGGGTTACAGTTTATTGGAGACAGCGATGCCAGAGCACAAGGCGGCGCGCATGCATATGCACATTTATGGGATAACGGCGCTAATCCAATCGACGAACTTAATGCAGTACTAGAGTTGCGTAAGAAAGCAATTGCTAATTTTTCTGTAGATAACATCAGAACTGGAGAGCCATATACTATGCTCGAAGATGTATTTGTCCCTCTTTATTTTTACCACCGATATCAAACAGAAGCTGCGGTAAAATTAATTGGAGGCTTAGACTATAATTATAAAGTAAAAGGCGATAATTATACAGCTGTTACCTCTGTACCAGGGGCTATACAGAGCCAGGCCTTAAGGGCGCTTTTTACAACTATTAGCGTCGAGCATTTGGCAATTCCACATGAGAAGTTGGCATTATTCCCGCCTAGAGCATATAATTACAGGAGAGGCAGAGAGTCTTTTAAAGGCAAGACTGGAGTTAGCTTTGATGCTTTAAGTGCTGCTGCAACTGTAGCTAGTCTTACATTAAAATTAATGTTACATCCTGAACGTGCCAACAGATTGGTTCAAGAAAATGCCGTAAATTCGACAGGGATGAGTTTTAATACGCTACTTGATGGATTTAACTTTAATGTGTTTGTAGCTCCAAAAGGATCTACTTATGAACAAGAAGTTGCAAGAACCATACAGTTTACTTCATTGCAACATATAATAAAACTGGCTGCCAACCCTAAAGCTTCGGGGCAAGTTAAAGCAACGACAATGCAGTTTTTAGATACCTTAGAGAAAAAGATGGCTAAGAGTAACGATGCTTTTAATAAACAATTGGCCAGAGAAATTGCCGCATTTAAAGAAGACCCAAAAGAGTTTAAACCTACAAACACGCCACAAATACCAGATGGAAGCCCAATTGGGAGCTTTCAATGTTTAAATACTCAGGAATAATGAAACACTTAGCGTTTGTTGCAGTACTATTAATGATCACGATTTCGGGTCTAGCACAAAACGACGAAACAACAATTGATGGTTGGATTGAAGTCTTTACAGAAACCCTATCTGTAGAAGCCAAAAAAACTGTTTTTAGCACAAAGAGAATTTGTGAAGGTGAGGTTAAATTGATTTTCGTTCCTAACGGCAAAACATGCATCATAAATGATGGGTTTGTAGAGGCCTATGTTTTTTACAAAGAAGACAATCAAGTTTTTGCTAAAAAGTTTGACAATTGTTCTGGGTTTAGAACGCAACAATTGTCGTCTCTGCAATTTTTCGAATTCTTTCAAAGCAATAGTTCAGCACTGCTATCAGAAGAGGTAAAGCCTTATAAAGCAGCTAATGTTAATACGCAACCTCAATCGAGTGCAAAAGTATATCGATGCAATAGGTCTTTTTTGTTTTACGGGGATAATGGTTCTGTAAATAAATCATATAAGATCTACGATCTTACGACTACTGAGGCACAACCAAATGTTTATTTTGAAGCCAACAACAAAACTAAAGTGACAAAACTTGATAGTTTATTAGATACAGTTATTGCCAATTTTGATGCTAGCTCACAATATAAAAGAGATTAATTAACATGCATATAGACCTACGTAGCGATACCGTTACAAAACCAACAAAGGGAATGCTTTCGGCCATTATTAAAGCACAAGTAGGTGATGATGTTTATAAAGAAGATCCAACAGTAAACCTTCTAGAGGAGCGAATGGCCGATATGTTTGGGAAAGATTCAGCATTGTTTTTCCCGACGGGTAGTATGGCAAATCAAGCAGCCATTAAACTGCATACACAACCAGGAGAACAGCTTATTTGCGATAAATATGCCCATGTTTATAATTACGAAGGCGGTGGTGTTTCTTTTAATAGTGGTGTTTCTTGCCGATTATTAGACGGAAACCGCGGAATGATAACTGCGGCTCAAGTAGAAGAAGCGATCAATCCGCCAGATTTTTATCACAGTCCCTTAACGAGTTTGGTCTGTTTAGAAAACACAACCAACAAGGGAGGAGGCGCTTGTTATGATTTAAAA
>QIIH01000321.1 GCA_003229235.1 Flavobacteriales bacterium
GTACTTGACGACGCAGTTTGGCAAGAATTAACTACCTATGGGGCCTTTAATATGTATCGCCCCGGAACTGAAGGAACGATTTCTGACGCGTATCGCACCGAGGTTAAAATGGCATACGACGACACAGGGGTATATGTTGCTGCTTATATGTTTGACCCAAATCCTGACGACATTTTAAGACAATTTTCGCAAAGAGACGAGGTTTTTGTTCAAGCAGATGTTTTTACAATTGCTCTAAACACTTATAACGACGGGATTAACGAAACTCGTTTTTATGTTACGAGTGCAGGAACCATTGGAGATGCATCGGTCTCGTTAGGTCGCCAAGACTTTAGTTTTAATGTGGTTTTTAATTGTAGAGTATCACAAGATGAAAATGGTTGGTATGCCGAGTTTAAAATTCCATACAATGCCTTGCGTTTTCCAGAAGTAGAAGTTCAGGATTGGAGTGTAAACTTTTATAGAAATTTAAAAACGCAAAACGAGACACATACTTGGAGCCCTATCGACAATTCGGTAGGAAATGAGTCGCAATACAATGGTATAGTAACTGGGGTCTCTAATATTAAGCCACCAGTACGCCTTACTCTCTTTCCTTTTGTACAAGGGGTGGCTACAAGTTTTGATGGTGAAACCGATACTAATTTTACTGCGGGACTTGATGTTAAATATGGCTTGAGTGATAGCTTTACTTTAGACGCCACATTGATTCCAGATTTTGGACAAGCAGCCTTCGACGAGGTACGTCTTAATTTGGGCCCTTTTGAGCAGACTTTTGGTGAGAATAGGCCATTTTTTACAGAGGGTATAGATTTATTCAGAAAAGGACGCATTTTCTTTTCACGTCGTATAGGCAATGGGCCTACCGGTGGTGTAGGCGAGCTTGACGAAAATGAACAAGTAACAGAATATCCGAGCAAGGTAAATTTGCTGAATGCTATAAAAGTGTCTGGTAGAACTAAAGACAATTTAGGAATTGGCTTTTTTAATGCGATTACCGAAAAGACCTATGCAACTATCCAAAACACAGATACTGGCGAACAAAGAGAAGTATTGGTAGAACCTTTTGCCAATTACAATATATTGGTGTTGGATCAGCAGTTTAACAACAACTCATCCATATCACTTATCAATACTAATGTAACGCGGGAAGGCCATTTTAGAGACGCAAACGTAAGTGCTTTTGCCTTTGATGTGGCCGATAAGGGAAACAATTTCAGAACTTCTGGGCGCGTAGTAATGAGTAATGTTAACGAAGGCAACGGATTTAAAACAGGTTTGCAAACCGAGTTAGACGTTTTTAAAATAAAAGGTAAATGGAGATATCGCGTTGGGCACGATTTTGCAAATACTACATTAGATATTAATGACTTAGGGCTTAACTTCAGAAACAACTTCAATAACTTTGTAGTAGGAGGTTCTTATCAAATTTTCGAACCAACCAAAACGTTCAACAACTTTAGTATCAGGCTTAGTTATCGCCATAGACGTCTTTATGACCCTAACGTCGTAACTGGTAACAACGTTAATCTAAACTCGTTTTTTCAACTTAAAAACCGCCTTGCTTTTGGGGCTTTTGGAAATTATAGTTCCGAAAACGACGATTATTTCGAACCTCGTGTTCAAGGACGTTTTGTGACTTTTGATCCTAATGTTGGTATCGGTGGTTTCATATCTACAGATTTTCGTAAAAAATTTGCTTTCGATGTTAATCTCAACTATAGAGTCTGGGACAATGATAACGATCAGACCTCTAAGTCTATTAGTTTTTCGCCTCGATATAGATTTTCCGATAACTTTTTATTGATCCTATCTACCAATCTATCTAAAAGCGAGAATAATTTTGGATGGGTTTATAATGACGACACAAACATTTACTTTGGGCAGCGTGATTTAACTAATCTCGAAAACACACTAACAGCAAGCTATAATTTTGATCCTTTTAAAGCAATAGATTTGCGTTTCAGAAATTTTTGGAGTACTGCCGATTATAGTGACAATGTATATTGGACACTCAGCCAAGACGGAAGCAGAACAGAATCCCCGTACGATTTGGCCAATAGAGACCCTAATACTAACTTTAATATTTGGAATCTAGACCTTAGTTTTAGATGGCGCTTTGCTCCTGGTAGTGAAGCTACCTTTTTATACAGAAACCAGATCTTTAATGTAGACGATATGGCTACTATTAATTATTCGGATAGTCTTGGTAATCTTTTCGACCAACCTACTCAACATACAGTATCCTTGCGTATAACTTACTTTATTGATTACAATAATGTAAAGGGTCTTTTTAAAGGTAAAACTTAGCAACCCTAGGTTGTGATTCCCATTGTATTGTACTAATTTCACGGCAAACAATATTATATGATTAAGGTTTCTAATCTGCATAAATATTACGACCAAGTACATGTCTTACAAGGTGTTGATTTAACTATAAATGCAGGCGAAATTGTTTCGATTGTTGGCGCTTCTGGTGCGGGTAAAACTACTTTATTACATATTGTAGGCACTTTAGATACACCAAGTCAACCTTATGGTGATATAATAGTAAATGGTACAGCCATCAAAGATTTGTCTTCTAAAAAATTGGCGCAATTCAGAAATAGAAACATCGGATTTATTTTTCAGTTTCATCAATTACTTCCAGAATTCACTGCCTTAGAGAATGTTTGCATTCCAGGGTTTATCAACGACACTCCAAAAGATCAGGTTATTGCTCGTGCCAAAGAGCTCCTAGGCTTTTTAGGTGTTTCTCACAGAGAAGAGCACAAACCCAATCAATTATCTGGAGGAGAACAACAACGAGTGGCCGTTGCGAGAGCTTTGATAAATAACCCCAAATTAATTCTTGC
>QIIH01000397.1 GCA_003229235.1 Flavobacteriales bacterium
CATATTGAGCGTAATTCTACCTTACTATTTTTAGTGCCAGCCGATGCCCCAGACATCAAAGAACAATACGACATTTTGCTAGACGAACTGCGTCGTTACAATCCTGAGATGCTCGACAAAGATCGTTTGGTTGTGGTTTCTAAAAGTGATATGTTAGACGACGAGCTAAAGGCAGAAATGACCGTAGAACTCAATAGAGAGTTTGACGGGATTCCATATCTTTTTATATCTTCGATAGCACAGCAAGGATTAGTCGAGCTCAAAGATAAATTGTGGGCGATGCTCAACCCAGTTGTTGAGTAGTTATTCTCGAATAATAAATTAAGCAGTACCGATTTACATTTTTAACACGGTTTGTTCATAAATTACTATAGATTTGATTGTCAAAAAAAAGCTATGAAAAAAAAATACCTCTTGCTTGCAGCATTCCTATTTGCGGTTTCCTCATTTGCACAATGTCCGACCGATGATATATATCTGAACTCGCAGTCTGCTGTTGATAATTTTGCGTTGTTGTATCCGGATTGTACAGACATTACAAACAACCTTGAAATAGTTGGAGCCGACATTGTTAATTTGAACGGCCTGAATCAATTGGAATCGGTAAATTTTTTAGTGATAAGAAGTTGCCCTATGGTTGACTTTCAAGGCCTGGAAAATATCCACACAATTGGAGATCTGGTTATTAGGAGTAATCAAGACCTTATCAGTACAACGGGTTTAAATGATATTAACTTTACTAATCTCGATCTTTTATATAATCACTTTCTTATTTCTATTGCTGGGCTTACTAGTGGTCCTTTTGGTGCCGATGATATCTATTTAAGGGATAATTTTGCTCTCGAAAGCCTAGAAGGCCTAGAAGGTGTCGTTTCTGCTCGTAAGCTCTGGATTGATAGAAATACAAGTTTGGTGAACTTCCAGGGATTGGAAAATCTTGACTATATGGGAGCGGGATACCTTGATGTAAAAAGTAATTCAAGCCTTGAAAGCTTTGTGGGATTAGATAATGTGTTCTTTGGCGATGTTGATGGAGATTACAGAGTAATTACCATAAATTCTAATAGTGCACTAACAACCATTCCTCCCGATTTTATGGCGCCGGGATCTCGCACAGGACGAATATCTATAATAGATTGTCAAAATTTAACCGATTTAAACGGTTTCTCTAATCTTACTTATTTAGATCGGAAACTTCGATTGCGTGGAATTGATCTAATTGAAGACCTGAGCGCCTTTAGCAATGTCGTGAACCCTACGTTGAAGGAATTAATACTTGAAGGTAATGATGCCTTAATCAGTTTGACTGGTCTTGAAAACTATACTAGTTTTATCAACGATGGTGAAAGCATTTTAGAATTAAATGGAAACCAACTTCTGGATGATATATCGGCTATTAATAGCCTAAATATTGGGAATCTAAACTCAGTTCTTATTCAAGAAAATCCATTGCTTGCTTCTTGTGCTACCGACGCTATTTGTAACCATATTAACGAAGGTGGGGCTATAATCATTGTAGATAACGACTCAGGATGCAATAATGTGACCGAAGTAGAAGATGCGTGTGGTGATGAATTTAATTACATCACTGGCCAGGTATTGGCAGATATAGATGGTTTTGGATGCAGTCCTTCGGATGTACCTGCGCCGGGTGTACATATTCAGATTGATGACGGTACGGCTACGTATGGTGTTTTTACCGATGAGAATGGCACCTATTTTAAATCGGTCGCTACAGCGGGAAGTTTTACGATTTCTATCGTTTTGGAGTCCATTCCAGAAGTTTATGAGCCTTTAGTCGCGTCTGGGACAGTCGACTTTATTTTGTTCGGAAATACCGACGGAGTTGACTTCTGTCTTGATCCCGTTGACGATATTAACGATTTAAAAGTGACTCTAGTCCCAGTAGATGGCGCGAGACCAGGTTTTGATTCGAATTATCTTCTCGTTTATGAAAATATTGGAACAACAGTTCTCGATGCTACCATCGCGCTCACATTTGACGATACACGACAACAATTCTTGTCTGCGATTCCTACAGAGAGTTCTGCCATTGTAAACACGGTAGTCTGGGATATTGCTTCGATGAATCCGCTGCAAAGTAATTCGATCGAGATCCTGATGAATAACTTCCCTCCACCTGTAAATGAATCCGGAGATATTTTGGTCTTGGATGTTAGCAGTGAAACCATACCTACCGATTCCTATCCAGAAGATAATACCTATGTTTTGGAGCAGGAGGTGGTAAATTCGTATGACCCGAATGATAAATTAGTAGCACAGGGGAGTGAGGTCTCAATCGATCAAGTAGGGGAATACCTTGATTACGTCGTTCGATTCCAAAATATAGGTGATGCGAGTGCTATTAATGTTCGCGTCGAAGATGTTCTTGACGATGAACTAGATTGGAGTAGTTTAAGAATGCTGTCGAGCAGTCACGAATATGTGGTCGAAGTAGTGAATGAGCAAAACGTCTTCTTTTACTTTAATGATATTAACCTCCCATCGGTAGATGTAGATGAGATAGGTAGTAATGGCTATGTAGCGTTTCAGGTTAAATCAAACGAAGACCTTGAGGTTGGTGATGTAATCGAGAACTTCGCGGACATCTATTTTGATTTTAACCCTCCTATTATAACAAATACGGTCTCTACTACTGTGGTACCACCACTTGCTGTTCAAGAATTTGAAGTTAATAGCATAATTTTGCTCTATCCAAATCCAGCTAAAGATCGATTAACAATTCAGTTATCTGAGCCTTTACAGTTATTTAATGTCTCTGTTTTTACGCTAATTGGTCAAAAAGTTTTAGAACAAACAACTAGCTCGATTAATATTTCTG
>QIIH01000162.1 GCA_003229235.1 Flavobacteriales bacterium
TTGGGAAACCTTGCATCAGAGGAACTCGAATCACGGTTTACGATGTATTAAACTGGCTATCTAATGGAATGAGCCGGGAAGATATAAAGTCGGATTTTAAAGAACTTACTGACGAGATGATTGATGCCTGTCTTGCATACGCTGCGGACAAAGAAAGACGGTTGATTACTGTTACGTGAACCTCCTGTTTGATCAGAACATATCACCCAAAATACTAAAACTTCTACCGGCTGGGTTTTCTAATTGTAAACAAGTGCGCTTCGTTGGATTGGAAAATTCATCAGACTCTGAAATTTTTGAGTACGCCAAAAATAATAATTTTGCGGTGGTCACTTTTGATTCAGATTTTGTTGACCTTAATGCTATGTATGGAACACCTCCGAAAATAGTGTATCTTAACACAGGAAATCTAACAACCAATAATGTTTCTGAGCTACTGACTTCCAATATTTTGAGAATTAATCACTACTTAAACTCCGAATCTGACAACATTCTTGAATTGTTAAAGTCTCCATAACATTATGTATAGTTACATAACCCCGATGAGTGCATTGCTTGTGGTAGTTAGCTTTCTACCGCCTTCTTTTGGCATCATTTCGTAACAACGTGGAGAAATCTTAACCATTTATAAAGACCTTCTAAATGGCTAAGACTCCTTCGGAATAACTTTCCTAATACTCGTCATTGCGAGCGAAGCGCGGCAATCTGTTAATTCTACCACTGCGCTTATTAGCAACTTGCATTGGTGTTATAATCGAGGGATTGCTTCGGTCGTGCCTCCCTCGCAATGACGGGATTTTGCGCCTTGGAATAGCCATTACAATTATTTTTATATCACTTTCTATTGCCTCGTAAACATTCCCGTTCTACATTTGCCCCTTCGTGAATAACAGACAAACCATATCTACTACTACAACTGCCGCTCAAGGCAGGATGATGTCTGGTATTACAATGACGTGTATTACCCGTAGGGGTTAATATATTTTACCTCCGCCACGGAGTTTATACGTAAACTCCTCTCTCAATCACAACATTTTTTTCTTACTACACTAATGCAAATTTTAAAATTTGGAGGCACTTCGGTAGCCAACGCAGAAAATATTAAGCAGGTTAAAGACATTATAAAGTCTAAATCGGAAGACCAGCCGCTAATTGTGGTGGTATCTGCTTTTAGCGGAATTACGAATAAGCTCGAACAAATTGCTAACGATGCCACCAGTTCTACTAATGCCTGTTTAAAAGGGATTAATGAAATAGAAGCTAGGCATAAAGAAGCCGTTATTCAATTATTTGCTAACGAAAAAACCAACAACCTTAACAAACAAATTGATACACTAATTAATAAACTCAAAGAAGTTTGTAAAGGCGTATCATTGGTTGATGAACTAACCACCCGAACTTACAGCCAAATTGTAAGCTTTGGTGAGCGATTATCGTCTCTTATTATTTCTGAATATGTTAAGTTAGAGCTAAAAGAAACGACTCTTTTAGACCCAAGAACTTTTATTTTTACGCAAAACGGAAACTCATCCGTTGATTTTAATCAAACCAATAAAGCCATTATTTCGGAGCTTGGCAGTTGCAACGGCATTCATATTTGCCCTGGCTTTATTGCTTCCTCTAAGGCAGGTCATTTATCTACTTTAGGTAGAGGCGGTTCTGATTATACCGCAGCCATTATTGCAGGAGCATTAAATGCTTCCATATTAGAGATTTGGACGGATGTAAGCGGCATGATGACGGCTGACCCAAGAATTGTAAAGCGAGCACATGTAATCGAACATATTTCGTACGAAGAAGCGATGGAGCTTTCGCATTTCGGGGCAAAGGTGATATACCCTCCCTCTATAATGCCAGTGTTAAAGAAAAAGATACCCATTCAAATTAAAAATACCTTTAACCCCGAACATTCAGGCACACTCATTTCATCAAATGCCAACGGCTCTACAACAATCATTAAAGGACTAACAAGCATTAGAGATATTGCACTAGTTTCGCTTCGGGGTCCGGGTATGGTAGGAATCCCCAATTTTTCACACCGCCTGTTTAGGGCTTTATCGAATGCCGAAGTCAACGTGATTTTGATAACTCAGGCCTCCTCAGAACATTCTATTTCGGTAGCGATACTACCCGAGGCAGTTGCAACAGCACAAGAAGCCATTGAGCAGGAGTTTGAATTGGAAATAAATGTGGGTAAAGTAGAACCTTTAAAAATCAAAACAGCCCTTTCCATTATTTCCATTGTGGGCAATAAAATGCGCGATCAGGTAGGCGTAACCGGCAAAATGTTTAATACGATTGGGCATAATGGCGTTAATGTGGTGGCCATTGCTAATGGGTCTTCGCAACGAAATATTTCGGTAGTAATTTACACTAAAGATTTAAAAAAGGCATTAAACAGTGTGCACGAAGCCTTCTTTTTATCCGACACCAAATCGCTGAATGTTTTTGTGGTGGGTGTAGGCAATGTGGGAGCTACATTACTTGAGCAAATAAAGTCGCAACAATTGTATTTATACACTAAACACCAATTAGATGTAAAAGTGGTGGGCTTAGCCAATAGTCGTACCATGAGTTTTGATGTTGATGGAGTTTCGTTGGAAAATTGGAAGAAATCGTTAGAGGAAGGAGAGCCAATGGAAATTGATTCTTTCATTTCAAAAATGAGTGAGCTAAACCTACGAAATACCGTATTTGTTGATAATACCGCTTCTGAGGCCATTGCCTCTACCTATGCCAAAGTGCTATCAGAAAGCATCTCTATTGTAACACCAAACAAAGTTGCTTGTTCTTCTAAGTATGCCAATTACATTAAACTAAAAACACTAGAGCAAAA
>QIIH01000375.1 GCA_003229235.1 Flavobacteriales bacterium
CGTAGATAAATTGGCCACAAAATCGAACAACATGGCTTGTCCACGAGCAGCTAGTTTTTCGCCTTCGGCTACAGAATAATCTGCAAACTCACTAATGTCTGCGCCAGCCACAAATGCCTTTTCTCCAGATCCAGTTAAGATTATAACTTTACAATCTCGATCTTCACTAGCTTCCATGAATGCATCATGCAACTCTTGTATGGTTTCTGTATTTAAGGCATTTAACTTAGAAGGCCTATTAATTGTTATGGTACAAATACCATTGTCTAGATTAGAAATTATGTTTTGGTAACTCATTTTTAAGTTTGATTAGGTTTACTTTGAGGAAATGAAACTGTAAATGTCGTTCGAACGCTTTGTTCAGATTCAAAAGTAATGCTTCCGCCGTAAGTCTCAACAATATTTTTAACCATTGCAAGACCTAGACCCATACCGCTCGTTTTTGTGGTGAATTTAGGTTCAAAAACCAGTTGCGTATTCTCATCACTAATTCCAGAACCATTATCCGACACCGTTAAAACTACATTGTCTTCGCTGGTAAAAACCTTTACATCTATTCGGGGGTTTTCTGTGTTTTGAAGGGCTTGTGTACTGTTTTTTACTAAGTTGGTTATCACTCTTATTAGCTGAGTGCGATCAAACATGACGACAATCTCTTTCTGGCTCGGCTCAAAGTAAATATAGCTTTCGTTAAAAATATCTAAGGCCAACTTAGTAATCTTAACCACATTTAAAGTTTCGTCTTGCTGAGCAGGCATATCGGCATAGGTCGAAAATGCAGAAGCAATAGAACTCATCGTATCTATTTGCTGAATCAAAGTATTGCTATACTCTTTCACTTTTTTACTAATATCGGGATCAGCTGGGTCAAACTTTCGTTCAAAAGATTGCACTGAGAGGCGCATTGGAGTTAGCGGATTTTTAATTTCATGAGCTACTTGTTTGGCCATCTCACGCCATGCAGCTTCTCGCTCGTTGCTTGCCAGTTTTGCAGCACTGCTCTCAAGCTCGTCTATCATACTATTATAGGCGTTTACCAAAGCCGCGATTTCGTAACTTGCGTCTGAAACTTGTATTTTTTCGTTTCTTATGCCGAGCGAGGTCTCGTTCATCTTTTGACTAATCGAATTGAGCGATTTGGTGATGTACTTAGATAAAAAGTACGCCAAGCCAATAGCTACCAAAAGCATTAAAAAGTAAATCTGACCCAAACGGGTTAAGAACTCTTTTAACTCACGCGTAATAAAGTCGTCGTCTTCTATATAAGGCAAATTAAGTATCGCCAAAGGCTTAAAATGTGTATCGGTGATATACGAATACGAAGACTGAAAATCTTGCCCGTCTAAACTCAGTTGTTCAATAAATTTTTTGTCCGAAGAAGTTTCTAGACCTGACAAAATTCTGTCCGGAATTTTTGCCCTCGTTGTGTCTAGTATAAGTGATGCTTTCGAAGATTTAAGAATATTCCCGTCAAGGTCGTAAAGATATAACTCGAGATTGTGGATGTCCTTAATCTCATAAATTTTGGTCCTAAATATAAGCGGAATGTTTTCTGTCTCTACAGGATAGGTGGTCGTTTTTAAAACATAGTTAATGTTTTCCCTTATCGCCGTTTCTTTACGCTCAAGACGATCTCTGTGATAATCTACAGCTTCTTCACGATATTGGTAAATGCTCACAGCAGCAATCAAAATCGAGGCCCCTATGACCAAAAGTATCATGGAGAGAAAAATTCTAGTACGCAGACTTAATTTCACTTGCTTGCTATTTTGTGTAACAATAACACATCACTAATCAAAGACCAGACCGTTTTATTGCCCTCTTTTTGACCGATACCGTTTATATATTTTATACCCCATCATAAGCAATACTGCAAAAGCAACTAATCCTATGACGCCATAAACCATGTCTAGGCCATTCTTTAAAATTACTAAAAAGACAATTGTAAAAAGCAGAAGGGTTGCTCCTTCATTAAAAAGACGCATAAAGTTCGATGAATAACGCACCTTTCCTAGCTGTAAATCTTTAAAAATTAGATGACACTTGATATGGTAAATAATTAGCAGCACTACAAAACCAAGCTTTAGCTGCATCCAACCATCCGTAAGATAAAAAGGCCTCAAGACTATTAACCATACCGCAAAAACAATGGCGAGTACCATCGAAGGCCAAGTAATGATAAACCATAAGCGCTTGGTCATTATTTTAAACTGATTACCTAAAATAGTGCGATCAGGTTCTGGCTTGCCGTCTGCTTCGATCTGATATACAAACAAGCGTACGATATAAAATAGCCCTGCAAACCATGTGATTACAAAAATTAAGTGCAGGGCTTTTATATAATTATACTCCATTAGTCTTTTGGCTCAACGAATAGATAATTAAGCTTTAGCTCGTTAAACTGAGCATTAAAGTTTGCAATCTCTTGAGTAATCAAAACATTAAACTTTCGTAATTCGCTATCGATAGCTGCCGTTAGCTCGTTCTTTACCGCGATGTCTTGCTCGGTTGGAGGGAAATCGTCCATGCCAACTAAGGAGTTTAAATGCGCCAATTTATTGGTTAGCTTGATCGGAAAATTAAGAGGGTCTTGCCCAGAACGGTTCTTGGTTTGGTACAAAGCTTTCTCGATTTCACCAAACTGATCACTCAATTCTTTAGCCTTTTCTACTAGCGGTTTTACCTGCTCATTTTCTTTATACTGCTCCTGAAAAGCGGTTAACTGTTCATTTATTTTTCTAATCTTTTTAATCGATTTATGCGCAAGATCTACAGATTCGTTTACGTCTGTAATAAAATTGTATTGCAATTGCATCTGGGC
>QIIH01000068.1 GCA_003229235.1 Flavobacteriales bacterium
TTGGAGCGCGAATTTGATATGACGGTTATTACGACCGTTCCCAATGTATCATACCATGCATATACCAACAAAGATCCTGACGTTTTAATACACGTAAACAATCCTACCGATCTTCCAGACCCTTCTAGACTGAACAGAATGGAAGAACCGTATATAAAAGCGACCATTATTACAAAATCTGATTTTGTAGGTCCGGTAATGTCTTTATGTATCGAAAAACGCGGGAAAATTACCCATCAAACGTATTTAACAACAGAGCGCGTCGAGCTTAGTTTTGATATGCCTCTAGCCGAGATTGTCTTCGATTTTTATGATCGATTAAAAACAGTGTCGAAAGGATATGCCTCTTTTGACTATTCTCCAATTGGAATGCGTGAATCTAAACTTGTTAAAGTAGATGTGCTTTTAAACGGAAACATCGTAGATGCATTATCGGCTTTATTGCATGCAGACAACGCCTACGATATTGGCAAGAAAATGTGTGAGAAGTTACGCCAGCTAATTCCGCGACAGCAATTTGATATTCCTATTCAAGCTGCGATTGGTGCCAAAATTATTTCGCGAGAGACAGTAAAAGCACTGCGTAAAGATGTGACGGCAAAATGTTATGGTGGTGACATTTCGCGTAAGCGTAAGCTGCTAGAAAAACAGAAGAAGGGTAAAAAACGAATGCGACAAGTAGGTAATGTAGAGATTCCTCAAGAGGCGTTTATGGCTGTATTAAAGCTTAATGATTAATTGCAAGTAGTGTCTTCTTGCTGCTGCAGATTTGCAATATAAACATCGTATGCCTGCCCTGTATCTAACCCATTAACAGACGCATTTCCGTTTGACTCGTTGCATACTTCAAAATCTAGTGTTTGGCTGTTTGTGCAGCTTACACAACTAACTGTATCATCTCCTTTACAAGAAAATAGCAGTACGATTATTAAAGTACTCAATAAAATACAATGTCTCATTCTGGTGTTGCTTCTTCCTTTAATTGGCCTTCCAGCTCTTTTCCTAAATAAACTAGCAGACAATCTTCTTTAATCTCTTCGAGATTTTCACTACCGCCGGTAATAATTTGCAATTCTTTATTTGGGTGTTTAATAAATAACGGAATACTGTCACTCTGATTGTTTGTCAGCTCTATTAATTTTTTAAAGTGCTCGTTACTATTTATGTGTAACTCGTGAATCTCAGGAAATGTTTTAACTGCTTTCTCTAGCGACCAATAATCGTCAATTTGCGAAAATAGTCCTTCTTTTGGGCGTATCGTTGGGTCGTCTTTTTCGCTTAGGCTTAGAAGTCTAAACGAGCCGTGTTCTCCAAATTGCTTTTTAAACTTGTCTATGGCATATTTATTTATTTCGGCATTGCCGGTTAATGCCATCAAATATCCTATATCGCTCAATTCGACATCGTCAAGCAATGAGTCCGAATAGATATTAGAATTTAAGGTCGTGATTCCGAGTTCTTCGGCCTTGGCAATGTTAGATACATTCGTGTCTACAAGCACTACTTCCCGACCGTTATCTACCAAGTACTTTCCAATTATCCTAGAGACAGGGCCTGCACCAACGATCATAATTCCCTCCGAACGCTTTAAAAACACTCCTACAATTTTTGCAAACATTCGAGCCGTTGTTGCATTGAGCAAAACGGTTCCAAGAACAATCATAAACACTAACGGAGTAATATACTCGGCGCCAGGAACGCCCTTGTCTGCAAGATTAAGGCCAAACAGTGAGGCAATACCCGCTGCAACAATTCCGCGTGGTCCCACCCAGCTAATAAAGAGTTTTTCGTTAAGGTTTAGCCCCGATTTATAGGTGCTTAAAAACACGCCCAGTGGTCTAATCACAAATACAACAGCAGCAAATAAGACGGCCGTTTTCCAATTATATATAAGCAGCAGTTCATCCATGTTAATATTTGCTGCAAGCAGAATAAAGAGAATAGAAATCAATAGAACACTCAGAGATTCTTTAAAGTATAACAACTCTTTTAAATAAGCCGCCTTTGAATTTCCTAAAACCATCCCCATCACAACTACGGCTAATAGCCCTGATTCGTGGGCAAAAGAATCGGACAAAACAAAAACTCCAAGAACTGCCGCTAATGAGAATACATTTAGCAAATAATGTGGCACCCAGCCTTTGTTAATGACAAAATTCATTGAATGCGCAAAGGCAAATCCAAAAGTCGATCCAAAAAGCACAATTTTTCCAAATTCAACAAGCGCCGTTTCGGTATACTCTCCTCCTCCTCCAACACTAATAAACTCGAACACCAATACCGCCACTAAAGCACCAATAGGATCTATTAAGATGCCTTCCCATTTAAGTACCGCCGAAACATCTTTTCTGAGCGGAATATTCCTCAAAATTGGCGTTATTACTGTTGGGCCTGTAACTATAATCAATGCCGAAAACAAAAAAGAAATCTCCCACGAAAGTCCAAAAATAAAGTAAGCAGCCACTGCCGCTAGAAAAAAGGTAGTAATTGAGCCAAGCGTAACAAGCTTGGTAATTACAGGGCCTACATTTTTAACCTCACCCATTTTTAAGGTGAGCCCTCCTTCAAATAAAATGAGACTAATGGCTAAAGACACAAAATAAAACAGGCTCTTGCCGGGAAATAGTCCCTTGCTGCCATTCCAAATTGGCTCGATGAGCTTGCTGCCATCTGGGGTGTAAAATTCGGCTGCAAGTGGGCCCGCGGCTAAGCCAATTAAAATAAGCGGGAGTATGGCTGGTATTTTAAGCCTCCAAGCCACCCATTGCGCTAATATTCCTAAAATTATGACTCCTG
>QIIH01000328.1 GCA_003229235.1 Flavobacteriales bacterium
AATAGCGGTTTAACTAATTGATTAGAATCTTTTTAATGTAAAAAACACTAATTCGCAACTTCACTAATAAACTTTATGCGATACAGCCGTAGCTCTTCGTCGTCGTAGTCGCCATCAAACTCATCGATAGCTTCATCTATCTTATCAGATTTGGCTTCTAAAAAATAATCGTGTATTTCTTCTTGCTGATCCTCGTCTAATATATCTTCTAGCCAATAATCAATATTGAGCTTAGTACCACTAAAAACAATGGCTTCCATTTCTTTAATAAAATCGGTCATTTCTAGCCCTTTGGCCGAAGCTATATCGTCCAGCCGCAATTTTCGATCTATATTCTGAATAATATAAAGTTTAAGTGCGCTGTTAATCCCTATAGATTTTACAATAAAATCGTCTGGTCTAGAAATGTCATTCTCTTTTACATAATTGCCAATTAGCGTGACAAAAGACTGTCCAAACTTTTTGGCCTTGCCCTCACCTACTCCATGCACGTTGGAAAGTTCGTCTACTGTAATTGGATATTTAAGCGCCATATCTTCTAATGAAGGATCCTGAAATATTACAAAAGGAGGCAAATCAAGCTTTTTCGCTACCTTTTTTCGCTCATCCTTAAGCATCTTAAACAAACGATCGTCTGCCGTAACTCCAGAACCTTTTGTATTTACAATAACAGAACCATCGTCTATACTTTCAAACTTGTGGTCTTCTGACATCATAAACGAAGTAGGATTTTCTAAATAATCTAAACCATTTTGAGTGAGTTTAACGATTCCGTAAGTTTCAATATCCTTACGTATAAATCCTGGAACAAGAGCCTGTCTTATAAGTGCCATCCAATAAGAATCTTCATGGTGACTTCCGCAGCCAAAAAAATCTTGTGTATCTGTACGATGCGACTTAATTAACGCGTTTACATGGCCGATCATCACATTTACTATTGCTTTTGCCTTATACTGTTGATTGGTTCTTTTAATAACACTCAACAGCAATTTGAGCGAATCTTTTGCCTCTTTCTGTTTTTTAGGATTACGAACATTGTCGTCCATATCTCCACCATCGCCAGTAGCATTGTCGAACTCTTCTCCAAAATAATGCAATAAAAACTTACGACGAGACATACTGGTTTCTGCAAAAGCAACCATTTCTTGTAAGAGTGCATGTCCAATTTCTTGTTCGGCAACTGGCTTGCCACTCATAAACTTCTCTAGCTTTTCGATGTCTTTATAAGAATAGTAAGCTAAGCAGTTTCCCTCGCCTCCATCGCGTCCAGCACGACCCGTTTCTTGATAGTAGCTTTCGATGCTTTTAGGAATGTCGTTGTGAATTACAAAACGAACGTCAGGTTTGTCTATGCCCATCCCAAAGGCAATTGTGGCCACCACAATATCTACGTCTTCCATCAAGAACATATCCTGATGTTTAACGCGAGTTTTAGGGTCCAAGCCCGCATGATAAGGCACGGCTTTAATTCCGTTTACTTGAAGCGTTTGAGCGAGCTGCTCTACTCTCTTGCGACTCAAACAATATATTATCCCGCTTTTACCCTCATTTTGCTTTACAAAGCGAGTTATATCGGCATCTACATTTTTAGTTTTAGGCCTAACTTCATAATACAAATTGGGCCTATTAAAAGAAGCTTTAAAAGTATTGGCTTCTTGTATTCCTAAATTTTTAAGGATGTCTTCTTGTACTTTAGGTGTTGCCGTTGCCGTTAACCCAATAACAGGAATGTTGTCCCCTATTCTTTGAATAATCGTTCTGAGGTTTCTGTATTCTGGCCTGAAATCATGACCCCATTCGCTAATACAATGCGCTTCGTCTATAGCGACAAAACTAACAGTAACTGAGCGTAAAAACTGAACGTTCTCCTCTTTTGTAAGTGATTCTGGGGCTACGTATAGAAGCTTGGTAATACCGGCGGTTATATCACTTTTAACCTGCTTAATCTCTGATTTATTAAGTGAAGAATTAAGTACATGAGCTATTCCGAAGTCAGAGGAAATCGCTCGAAGAGCATCTACTTGATTCTTCATAAGTGCAATTAAAGGAGATACTACAATAGCGGTGCCATCCTTCATTAAAGCGGGTAGCTGATAACAAAGAGATTTGCCTCCACCTGTGGGCATAATCACAAAAGAATTGTGATTATCAAGAACACTCCTAATTACTTCTTCTTGCAGCCCTTTGAATTGATTAAATCCAAAGTACTTTTTGAGTGCTGCATACACATCAATTTCGATCACTCTCAAATTTACGTTTAGAATTCTATACTTACCTTATAAAAAGCAAGTTGCGGTTTGCTGAAAACCGAAGTTAAACACTAATATATCTCGAACCATTATCCCCACAGAACGAAATAAATTTATGTACTTTTACAAATACAATATAGTGATTTCTTAACAGTTCGGCAAAAGAAAATTCTTCAGGCTTTATGAACCAAGATCATATAATTCAGATAGCAAAAAATACAATAGACACAGAGAGCAAGGCAATTGCTAATCTCTCTAATCTAGTAGACCATTCCTTTGCAGCTGCTGTGCAATATATATTCGAATCTAACGGAAGAGTGGTAGTTACTGGCATTGGTAAAAGTGCAAATATCGCTACTAAGATTGTAGCGACCTTAAACTCTACCGGAACTCCATCTATTTTTATGCATGCTGCAGATGCCATCCATGGCGATTTAGGTACAATTCAGCAGAACGATTCAGTAATCTGTATTTCCAAAAGTGGTAACACCCCAGAAATTAAAGTGTTGGTTCCGCTTATAAAAGCATTAGGAAATAAGCT
>QIIH01000326.1 GCA_003229235.1 Flavobacteriales bacterium
TTCAAAAATCTGACTTCGAATTGAATAAAAATACATCTAAACTGTAAACAAATCTTAGGTCGAACTCAGGTTATTACAAATAAGAAGCAATATGCCGAGCGGTAAACGCTAACTCTTCTTGGGTCATGTTTACTTTGTGATTAAAAGTCATTTCGCTCATATCGTTTAGAGGAATAAGATGTACGTGCACATGAGGTACTTCTAAGCCAATAACTGCCATACCTACACGCTTGCAAGGGACAGCCTCTTTTAGACCAATTGCAACAGTTCGCGAGAAAGCCATTAAATCTTGATAAGCGGCTTCGTCCAAATCGAAGAGTTTGTCTGTCGCTACCTTCGGAATACATAAGGTGTGACCTTTAGCATTAGGATTGATATCTAGAAAAGCAAGAAAATTGTCGTTCTCGGCCACTTTATGAGCTGGGATTTCGCCTTGAATAATTTTTGTGAAGATTGTTGCCATGACCGAGGATTTATGTAAAAATAAAAAATCCTTCCTCAAATTGCTTGAGAAAGGATTTAAAATATGTTTCTAATAGTCTAGTGTCTAGTCACGGCTTATTTCTATCACTTCAAATTTCATAGTACCATTAGGCACTTGCACTTCTGCAATGTCGCCTACACTTTTGCCAAGTAATCCTTTTCCAATTGGAGAGTCTACAGAGATTTTACCGGTTTTAAGATCGGCTTCACTTTGAGCTACCAATTTATAGGTCATTTTGGCCCCGTTGGTATTGTTTTTTATCGTCACAGTAGAATGTACTAGCACTTTAGAAGTGTCTAGTTGAGACTCGTCGATAATACGGGCGTTCGCCAAGGTATCATCTAGTCTAGCGATACGCATTTCGAGCATACCTTGTGCCTCTTTGGCCGCATCATATTCTGCGTTTTCGGACAAATCTCCTTTGTCTCTGGCTTCAGCAATTGCTCGAGAAGCATTAGGTCGTTCCACATCTTTGAGTTGATTTAACTCATCACGTAGCTTTTTTAACCCTTCAGGGGTATAATAAGATACTTTACTCATAATTATAAAATTAAATAAGACGTTTGCCTTATAAATAAAAAAAATCCCATGCAGCACGGGATTTGTGGGGTCAAAGATACTAAATTTTTAATTCAGAGACATAATTATACTTTTTTGCTCAATATTGAGTTAATAAAATAATAAGGCCTAACTCTTTGCAAATTAGTACGTATTTTTGAACTATGAACGCTTCTATTAATCATCATAAATTTCGTTTTTCGGTCCTGGCCATTGCAACTGTTTTAGTTTTTGCGGTAAGCTTTAATTCTTGTAGTAAAGATGACGGCCCACGAAATAACAATCCGAATTTGGCCGATATTGGAGTTAATTTAACCTTAGAATTAAATTTACCTCAATACAACCAACTTAATTTTCCGGGCAACTCGTTTGTAACTGGCTTGCAAGGAATTAAAGGAATTGTGATTTATAATATAGACAATACTCAATATACGGCTCACGAAATAAGTGACCCTAACCATCCACCTAGCGCCTGCTCTGCTGCACAGATTGAAGGCATTACTGCAACCTGCTCTTGCGACGATGGCAATGCCTATAATATTGTTACTGGACAGCGCGTTGCTGGCGAAGGTCAATATTCTCTTCGCGCTTATCAAATTGTTCGCGAAGGTGGTGTTTTACGAATTACCAATTAAAACTTAATAGCTGCTCCTACTAAAAAGTTGGTAGTTGCTTGTGGATAAAAGCCAGCACCTTCGACGGTAGTAACTGTTCCTGGATTGGTGAAGTCGTCTTCGTAGGTAAAGAAATAACCATTAGAAACATATTTCACGTTAAACAAGTTATTTACCAAACCGGAAAATACAATTTCGTCTACCCAAGGCACTGTTTCCCATACATAAACCAAGTTTAGATCGTTTATAAAAAAGCTGTCGAGTTTTGATGTTTCACTATCTATATTACCCATATATTGTTCTCCTACAAATTTAGATAGAAGACTAACTTTAAAGGCCGCCGTTAGATTATATGATAATTGGCTACCTGCGATTATATTTGGAGAATACGAAATATTGGTATTCCCCAAATTAACCAATTGCCCATCTTGAGTTGTTGTAAAATTTTGATTTTTGTTGCTGCTTACCGCTAGATTAGGCGACCAGTTAAACCGCTCTCCTAGTTTTAAATTGGCCGCAACCTCTACCCCTAATCTGTAACTTTTACCACTACTTGCTCTTATAGGAGCACCAACATCGTCTATGGCTCCCGTTAAAACCAATTGATTGGTATAGTTCATATAAAATAGATTGGCGCTAATAGATGTATGAGAGGTGTTTAAACGATATCCCAACTCGAAATCGTCTAAAGACTCGCTATCTGTTATCCCATTTTCAAAATCACTGCGTCTTGGCTCTCTATTGGCGCGCCCGTAACTTCCGTAAAACTGATTTTGATTGTTCAATTTAAAAGTTACGCCTGCTTTTGGGTTAAAAAACGAAAAGCTTTCGTCTACCTCCAACGCAATTTTATCCGAAGTAATTCCTCCGGTAGAATAATTTACGAAGCGTCCTTGCAAGTCGCCGTAAATACTCCAAGAATCATTCACGCGGTAAGTGGCTTTGGCAAATGTGGTAAACTCACCTTTACTTCCAGTTCCAGAATAATAACGATCGCCAAGCTGCGAACCACCAGCAAATTGAGCCCAAATAACTTCGCCAAAGTGATCTCCTTCATATTTACTGTAAAAAGCACCCGCATTTACCTCAATTAGATTGTCTTTATAACGCACAGTCGCATTAACTACATA
>QIIH01000480.1 GCA_003229235.1 Flavobacteriales bacterium
CGAATCTTTCTATTATACACGGGATGTTTCCGCTAGTGATACTTACAAAAGAAGCCCCATCATTAGATCCTAGTATCTCAAAATTCATAGCATCTCTTTCCGGGAAGTCGTTGGCAGTGGTTACCTCCATCGAAGTTGCAAAAGAAGATATTCCACCAGTGTCTACCGTAAATCCAATCCCATCGGAAAGCTCAAAATCTAAAAACTTAGTAGCCGTATCGCCGTCGATAATTTTTTCGACTCCTTCTTCGGCTGGGGAATCTACCACTCCAATACTGCTAATGGCCATTGCAGGGTCAAAAATTGGATCTTGAGCCATCACTAAGCTGCAGCTTATTAATGCTGTAATAAGTAGTTTTGATTTCATTTGCTTGTTTTAGATGAACAATAAAGGTAAGAAATCAATTATTATTGATAATAGAATGTTAAAATGATTGGTCTTTATTCTGTTTCTATTTAGATGTTATACTTTTAGATTTCTTCAATAAAACCAATTCAAAATGAGAAAATTATTACTAGTAGGATTCCTGAGCATGTTTTGTTTAAGCGCAATGATCGCACAGGAGAAAGACCCTATTGTCGAGTCTATGATTAAAGAGGCAAACGACAATTCGCAATTAGAAGCTTTAGGGCACGAACTTATGGACATTATTGGGCCAAGGCTTGTGGGTACTCCACAGATGAAACAAGCACACGATTGGGCCGTAGCAAAGTACAAGTCTTGGGATATAGAAGCCAATAACGAAGCTTGGGGTGTTTGGCGTGGCTGGGAAAGAGGAATAACTCATATCGATATGATTACCCCAAGAGTGCAAAGTTTACGTGGTACACAACTCGCATGGAACCCAAGCACTTCAAAAGAAGGAGTTAAAGCAGAAGCAGTGATCCTGCCGATGGTAAAGGACTCTATAGAATTTGCAAACTGGTTACCAAATGTAAAAGGAAAAATAGTGTTAGTGTCTATGCACCAACCTACTGGAAGACCAGATTATAACTGGGAAGAATATGCAACCGACAAGTCATTCGAAAAAATGAAAACAAATCGCGATGCTCAATCTACCGAATGGCGTGATAATTTTAAGAGAATGGGATATTCTTCTAGAACTCTAAATCAAGCTTTAGAAGCTGCAGGTGCCGTAGGTATTGTTTCTTCTAACTGGTCTAGAGGTTTTGGTGTAAATAAAATATTTAGCGCTAGGACTAAAGAAATCCCTACGGTCGATCTCGAATTAGAAGATTACGGAATGTTGTATCGTCTTGCACAATCGGGGCAAAAGCCAACTATGCATATAGTGGCGATGTCTAAAGAGCTTGGCGAAACTCCAACGTTTAATACCATCGGGATGATAAAAGGATCTGAATTTCCTGACGAATATGTGATACTCTCAGCTCATTTTGATTCTTGGGATGGCGGCACAGGTGCGACCGATAACGGAACAGGCACCCTAGTTATGATGGAAGCAATGCGATTATTAAAAATGTATTACCCAAACCCAAAAAGAACTATTCTTGTTGGCCATTGGGGAAGCGAAGAGCAAGGTTTAAACGGGTCTAGAGCTTTTGTAGAAGACAATCCAAAAATAGTAGCAGGCACACAAGCCTTGTTTAACCAAGATAATGGCACTGGTCGCGTAGTACGCCTTTCTGGAGGTGGATTTTTACATGCTTACGACTATTTAAATCGTTGGTTGGCCGCTGTACCATCAGAAATTAGAAACGAAATAGAAACTAGTTTTCCTGGTACACCAGCTAGAGGAGGATCAGATTATGCCTCTTTTCAGGCGGCTGGAGCACCTGGCTTTAGTTTGAGTTCTCTTAATTGGTCTTATTGGAATTACACTTGGCATACCAATAGAGATACTTACGATAAAATAATCTTCGACGATATACGTAACAATGCTATTCTAACAGCCATTCTGGCCTATATGGCGAGTGAAGACCCAGAAAAGACATCGCGAGACAAGGCCGTAATGCCTATAAATTCACGCACAGGCAAAGCCAGAGAATGGCCATCGCCTCGTAGCCCGAACCGCAAAGGGGGATTAGACTAAATCATTTTAAAATTCAATTAAAAAGCAGCTTTTTAGTAATTCTAAAAGGCTGTTTTTTTTTTATAAATACAATGCATTTATACTATAGTGGCCATCTCTTAGTTGGAATCGGCTCATCGTTAGATACATCGTAAAAGGCTTCACTTAAAACCCCTTCTTTAATTGTGAGCATAGCAAAACCATTTAAAACACGTAAATCTTGACCCAATTTAGGGTCTGGAGCACCAAGCGGAGTTGTGGCATAGTATGCAACCTCGTCTATTGGCTTAGTGTTATCTGTAGGGCACTGTAATCCTGGCGCATTCCCAAAAGGTATAGCAGCATGACCACAACATCGCAATTTTGGCGAATTCGCAATAGCTCCTTTTTTGTAAGCCTTGACTACTGGTAAGTCTTTGTTATATACGATTCCGTTATGGACGTGGCCCCAATACCAGTAATCTGGTGCCTTTTTACCTCCCAAGGCAGAAATAACCTGTCCCCACAATAAATCATTAAGACCACTAGCATCATATTTAATACCTACATGATGTGTACATAAAATTAAATTGTCTGTTAGGGCTGCTTGATTCGTTAAAAATGTTGTTTGATCTATTCCGCCTGGCAAACCATCACTTAAAGAACCGCTCATATAAAGCGAACTGCGATCGTAAAAAGCCGAATCTAAACCTACTAGACGATAATTTCCGAGGTCAATAGCAAAATATGTACAGTTATTTTGTTGCGAAAATCGTT
>QIIH01000433.1 GCA_003229235.1 Flavobacteriales bacterium
GAATAAAAGGGGTCAGGACGACAAGAACATTCTCCATATCCCTTTATTCCATTTTGATCTTCCCATTCTATAATTAGAGCTTCACGCGAGTTACGGACTCCAATTCCGGATACAAATTTTTCCTTCTGAGGTAAATCAAGACGAATTAATTTAAGGGATTTAAATGATATAGGCTGTTTGAGTAAGGCTGCTGGTTTATTCATACTAGTTTCCCTTGTTCATACCGTGCTTGATTAAGTGCATTTTGTTTTTAGTTATACTTTGATTTAAGATACTAATTGTTGTTTAGCTTTTCTAAAGAAATTTATCATTTTTTAGTTTGGGAGTTTAAAAAATGATGGAATAAAAAAAAGGGATGGAGTGTTAAGAAAATGTCTGACAGATATTTTTAACAAACGAGCCAACCGGCGCATGGACGTCTATTATACCACAGTAACAATCAAACCTTCATCTGTCTTCTCCACCTTGGCCAAGTTATTTTTGGTAAGATGCTTTATGGTTTTATCCCATTTCTTGTTGGAAAGACCGGACTGTGTTTTAAGGTCGTTTAATTGAATAGGAGAATTTGCTTTAAGCAATGTAAAAACAGCCTTTTCTTCGTCACTTAAAGCCACTTGCTCACGCTCAGGTTTCATTTGAGGGAAGAACAGTACCTCTTGAATCGATTGGTTATTGGTCATAAACATGGTCAAGCGATCAATTCCGATGCCAATTCCAGAAGTTGGTGGCATACCGTATTCTAAGGCTTTCAAAAAGTCTTGATCGATAAACATCGCCTCGTCGTCACCTTTTTCGCTCAGAGAGAGTTGATCCTCAAAACGGGCACGTTGTTCGATAGGATCGTTAAGCTCGCTATAGGCATTTGCCAGTTCTTTGCCAGATACCATAAGCTCGAAGCGCTCGGTAAGCCCTTCTTTGCTACGGTGCTTTTTAGTAAGAGGGCTCATCTCTACAGGATGGTCCATAATAAAGGTTGGCTGTATGTAAAAGCCTTCACATTTTTCGCCAAAGATCTCGTCTATCATTTTGCCAATACCCATGGTTTGGTCTGCCTCAATCCCTAAAGATTTACAAGCTTCACGTACTTCGTCTTCAGATTTTTTATATAGATCAAATCCTGTATGTTCTTTAATCGAATCTAAGATTCCGATGCGTTTGTATGGTGCTTTGTAGTTTATTGTATGTTCTCCATAAGTCACATTGGTTGTGCCGTGTAACAGTATTGCAATTTTTTCTAATAGAGCCTCTGTGGTGTCCATCATCCAATGGTAATCTTTGTAGGCTGCATACATTTCCATTACCGTGAACTCAGGATTATGAGTACGATCCATCCCTTCGTTTCTGAAGTCTTTAGAAAACTCATAAACGCCGTCAAAACCTCCAACGATCAATCTTTTAAGATAAAGCTCGTTTGCGATTCTCAAATACAGCGGAATATTAAGCGCATTGTGATGCGTCACAAAAGGTCGCGCTGCAGCGCCACCTGGGATTGGTTGTAAAATTGGTGTTTCTACTTCTAGAAAGTCCATATCGTTATAAAATTCACGAATGGCATTTACTATTTTGGTTCGTTTAATAAATGTCTCTTTTACCTGCGGATTAACAACCAAATCTGCATAACGCTGGCGATAGCGTTGCTCTGGATCGTCAAATTTGTCGAACACAACTCCGTCTTTCTCCTTAGGTAAGGGTAGGGGCTTAAGTGATTTACTAAGTAGGGTAAAGCTATTTACCATCACCGTTTTTTCGCCTACCTGTGTGGTAAATAAAGTCCCTTCGATGCCGATAAAATCGCCAATATCCAGCAATTTTTTATACACATCGTTATATAGCGTCTTGTCTTCACCGGGGCAGATTTCGTCTCGGTTAAAATACACCTGAATACGCCCTTCAGAATCTTGCAATTCGGCAAAGGAAGCTTTTCCTTGAATACGTCTAGACATTAATCGCCCAGCGATAACCACCTTCTTCTCCTCTTCAAATTCTTGTTTAATACCCTTACTGGTATTGTCTACTGGAAATTGGGCAGCAGGATAGGGGTCTATCCCCATTTGCCGGATTTGGGCGAGTTTTTCGCGTCTTACGAGTTCTTGTTCAGACAATTGCATGTTCTGTGGTTTAAAGACGCAAAATTAGCGTATTTAGCCCAACAATCTAACCCCTACTTACTAAAAAAATGCTTTACTATCTATTCACTTAATCGCGCTATTCCACTTTTGGCTTTTTCGCTATCTGGAGCCAGTTGGATTGCAGCTTTATAATTCTTTAAGGCATCTTTCTGATGTCCCGCTTGTTCTTGCAGCTTGGCTAAGTTTTCGAAAGTACTTGCCTCTTTGGGGAAAAACTGTGTATTAAGGGCCATCACCGCTATTGCTTGTGCCTTATTCTCTGCCGAATTAAGTACAATTGCATAAGTGTTTAAATGATATTTGGAAGCTACTTTGTCTTGCCATGCTGCGACTAGTTTTTTTGCCTTTCTCCCTTTAATTGCCTTTGTCCCAGACGTACGCAAAAGAGAACTTACTTCGCCAACGATAGGATACTTAGGAGTGTAGTCTCCATTTAGTATTTGCAATAAATCTGCCTCGATACTGGTTATTGGAGATTCGACTATACGCCCAATTTCTTTGTCGTTTTGATATAATATAAAAGTGGGTACACGATGAATATCCAGTCCAGCTTCTTCGTTATTCGGGCCTTGTTTATAATGGGCTCTATCACCGCGTACTGCGATCATTTCTAATTGCTCCATAGGATAATTAGCTGCTTCTAATACTTTATAGA
>QIIH01000232.1 GCA_003229235.1 Flavobacteriales bacterium
CAAACATAAAAATCTCTTCTTGATTTTTGTCAAAACCAATAAACCCTGCAAAATCGGCAAAGGATTTATGAGAGCTAAACTGAGCTAAACTGGGTACATCGGTCTCCAGATCTGAATATTTATCTAATTGCGATAATAGCACTTCGTAAGTAGCATTGGTGTCGGCTTCAGCCGAATGTGCATTTTCTAGCGACTTATCGCAATAAAACTTATAGGCAGCCTCTAGGGTGCGCTTTTCTTTTTTATGAAAGATCGTTTGTACATCTACAGACAACGATTTCTTTAAATCGACATCGATGCCAGCTCTAAGTAATTCTTCCGCTAGGAGCGGAATATCAAAACGGTTAGAATTAAACCCACCCAAGTCTGAATCTTTAATAATCACTACAACTTTGGGTGCCAACTCCTTAAAAGTAGGTTCGTTTACCACCATTTCGTCTGTAATGCCATGAATTTGTGACACCACATGCGGAATAGGCATCTCCGGATTTACACGCCATGTATGACTTTCTTTATTTCCGTTAGGAAAAACTTTAAGTACAGAAATCTCTACGATTCTATCGGTAGCAATGTTAATTCCTGTAGTTTCTAAATCGAAAAAACAAATGGGTCTTGTGAGTTGTAGAGGCATGCTAAGATTTTGTATTGCAAAAATACAAAATCACATAGCAATGCAGTTTTAAAATAGAGATTATTCTAGATAAAAGAGGCTCAATTTTTTTAAATCTCTCTATTAGAATCCCAAGCTTCTAGGTAGTCGGCTACTTGTTTTACAAATTGCCCACCCAAAGCTCCGTTTACCACTCTATGATCGTAAGAATGCGAAAGGAACATCTTATAACGGATCCCGATAAAGTCGCCTTCTGAAGTCTCTATAACAGCAGGGACCTTTCTAATAGCTCCCAATGCCAATATACCTACTTGAGGCTGATTGATTATAGGAGTACCCATAATACTGCCAAAAGTACCAACATTGGTTACGGTATAGGTTCCGCCTTGAATATCGTCTGGCTTTAAAGCGTTAGTCCTCGCACGCTTGGCCATGTCGTTTACGGCCTTGGTCATTCCAACTAAGTTAAGCTGATCGGCATTTTTTATAACAGGTACGATTAGGTTGCCATCTGCCAGCGCAGCTGCCATTCCTAAATTGATGTTTTTACGCTTTATAATTTTGTCTCCATCTACAGCAATGTTCAACATAGGGAAGTCTCTAAGCGCTTTAGCCACAGCTTCCATAAAGATGGGTGTAAAAGTGATTTTTTCGCCTTCGCGCTTTTCAAACTCAGCTTTAACCTTGATACGCCAATTCCAGATTTTGGTTACATCTACCTCAATAAAAGACTGTACGTGAGCAGAAGTTTGCAAACTAGCGACCATATGGTGCGCTACAAGCTTGCCCATACGAGTCATTTCGATAATTTCGTCTTCGCCATTTACAGATACAGGCGCTGCAGTAGCTGCCTTAGCAGGAGCTTTCGCTTGAACCGCAGGAGTGGCAACTGTTTTAGCAGAAGATCTGCTTTTTAAATAGGCGAGAATATCGGTTTTAGTAACGCGACCTTCTTTGCCTGTCCCAACAACGGCATCTAACTCGGTTTGAGCAATGCCTTCTGTCTGGGCTATATTTTTTACTAGTGGAGAATAAAATCTTTCTTCGCTACTTGACGCAATCTCAGGCGTACTAACCTGTTCTTTTGCAGTTGTAACAGTTTGCGCTACTTGTGCAACTTCAGGCGTTTCTTGAGTGGCTGGTTCTGGTGTACTAGCCTGTGTAGGTAAAGCTTTCACAGCTCCCTCTCCCTCGGTTTCTATCACAGCAATTACTTGCCCCACTTGAATCACGTCGTCGACATCAAATAATTTTTCGATCAAAACGCCGTCTACCTCACTCGGTATTTCTGAGTCTACTTTGTCTGTGGCAATTTCGAGAACTGCTTCGTCGGCCTCGATTTTATCACCTACTTCTTTTAACCAACTAGTTAATATTGCTTCTGCAACACTTTCCCCCATTTTAGGTAAGGTTAGTTCAAACTTTGCCATATTCTTAAAAAGATGTCTTTATTGATGTATTAGTTTGCAAAATTAATCAAAAATACCAGCCTTTGATAAATAGTTTTCAATAAAATTACCAGTTTATTACTTCACCCTTATGTTCACTCGAATCACTCCCTAGTATAAAATTGCTGTATTTAGGATGTATTCTAAACCTATTTCCGTTACCCTTAAGCTGTTGCATCATCAGGATTATTTGGCCTTCGGAGATATATTGACTATCAAAAATGAATAATTTTTGCGTTATGCCACCATCCATTGCCAAAGATTTAGACAACGAACTTATCGGAAGTGTAATTACATTGGAAAGTTCTTTTCTCAAAACCATATTGTCACTTAACAACAATGCACTATCAAACGATTGAAATTTAGCAGATTCACTAGAAGAAGTGCCACTCTTAAGCAGTTTTAGTACAAAAATCGCACTTTTTAACAAAGGCTGAATCAATGGGTTTTTAGTAAAGTGCTTGGCATAAAAAATATGCATGGCCGAATAGAATCGGTCGTAATAGGCTTTGTTTTTAACCGTACTCTCCCCTTTATAGTGTATTATAGAAGTTGTTCCTTTATAATAATTTTTATAGCCTGCTTTCAAAAGTTTAAACGATAAGTCGATGTCTTCGCCATACATAAAAAAATCTTCGTCCAACCCATTTACTTCAAGATAACGCGCCTTGTGCATCAGCATAAATGCTCCTACTAATATTTGCACTTCTCCATC
>QIIH01000398.1 GCA_003229235.1 Flavobacteriales bacterium
GCCGTTTTGGCGCCAATCCCTTTAACAGACTGAATAACCGTTACATTATTTAACGCAATCGCATCTTGTACCTGAGCAGGTGAGAGAGAAGACAACATTGTTCTGGCTATACTGGCCCCAACTCCTGATACAGATATTAATAATTTAAAAATTTCACGCTCCGATGGCTCGTAAAATCCATATAAAGTTTGCGAATCTTCACGCACGAGCATATAAGTAAAAAGCTTCACATTTTCAGATTCGGGGATGAGAGAAAATGTATGCAAAGAAATATGTACTTCATATCCAACACCATTGCATTCAATTACAACATGTGTGGGGGTCTTTTCTACTAGTCTGCCCTTAAGATGGGTGATCATTCGCTACACTTGATAAAACCCCAAATATAGTATATTTATTTGCATTTTCTAGCTGCGATAAGATTAAAATGAGGAGGGTTATTTGCCCCTTTTTTTAGTCATTTTAGCCGATTTTAGTTTGGAGTTTTTCATCTCGCGCTTTTCTTTTTGCTGTGCATCTATGACAACTACAGCCACCATATTAATAATTTCTTCTACACTCGCACCTAGTTGAAGAATATGTACGGGCTTTCTCATACCAAGCATAATAGGCCCAATAGAATCGGCATCATCAAATTCTTTTAAAAGCTTATAGTTGCTATTGGCAGCTGCTAGATTAGGAAACACCAACGCATTCACTTTTTTACCGGCCAGACGGCTAAAGGGAAATTTACTTTTTAATAATTCGCCATTGAGAGCAAAATCTGTCTGAATTCCACCATCCACGGCAAAGTCAAGGTTTATTTTATGTAAAATCGAAACCGCCTCCTTTACTTTAGCTGCCGAAGGATGTTTAGACGAACCAAAATTGTCATATGATATCATTGCCATTACAGGCTCTACTCCAAACATGCGCATCGTATATGCCGTCATATGGGCAATTTTTGCCAAATCACTGGCGTTTGGATCGATATTAATAGCCGTATCACTCAAAAACAATGGGCCTCGTTTTGTGAGCATTAAATTGGTAGTTGCCACTCGATCTACTCCTTCAAAGGTGCCAATAGTCTCAATCATGGGCTTTAAAACAGTAGCATAAGAACGAGAATAGCCAGAGATGAGGCCGTCTGCATCACCTTGATTTACCATCATTGCAGCAAAGTAATTACGTTCTCGCATTAATTTTTGCGCATCGTAATGCGTTATCCCACTACGTTGGCGCATGTGCCAGAAAGTTTCGGCATAGCCTTGCAATCGCGGCAAAGTTTCGTCGTCTTTAGGATCTATTATTTCGATTTCACCTTCAAACTCAATTTCCTGCATGAGCTCGATGATTGTCTCTTTTCTTCCTAATAAAATTGGCACAGCAATACCTTCTTCGAAAACTATTTGCGCCGCCTTTAACACATCAAGCTGATCGGCTTCTGCAAAAACAACTTTTTTAGGATTCGTTCTCGCACGGTTCAATAAAAGTCTAACAATTTTATTATCACTCCCAGTTCGTTCGTACAATTCGTCTTCGTATTCTTGCCAGTTTTTAATAGGAGCAGTAGCTACACCACTATCCATGGCAGCTTTTGCAACGGCTGGTGGAATTGCAGCAATAAGTCGTGGGTCGAATGGCTTTGGAATAATATAGTCTCCTCCAAAATTAAGACGGGTTTCACCATAGGCAATATTCACTTGTTCGGGCACCGGTTCTTTGGCCAAATTGGCTAAAGCCTTAACTGCAGCCATTTTCATAGCCTCGTTAATTTTGGTCGCACGCACATCTAGGGCTCCTCTAAAAATAAAAGGGAATCCGAGCACATTGTTCACCTGATTAGGATGGTCACTCCGCCCGGTTGCCATAATGATATCATCCCTAGTATTTATAGCGAGATTATACGAAATCTCTGGATCTGGATTTGCTAAGGCAAAAACAACTGGGTTTTTGGCCATGGTCTTAAGCATAGCCGGCGTTACAATATTTGCGATCGACAAACCAACAAATACATCGGCTTTCTTTAAAGCTTCATCCAGGGTGTCAATTTTTCGCGCTGTTGCAAATTCCTTTTTTTCCTTACTTAAGCTCTCTCGATCTTTACGGATTACTCCTTTAGAATCGAGCATAACCATATTTTTTGGATTTGCACCGCAGGCAATATAAAGTCGCGAACAAGACACAGCAGCAGCTCCGGCTCCACTTATCACAATTTTCACTTTGTCGATTCTCTTTTTGGCAATCTCTAATGCATTGAGCAAAGCTGCAGAAGAAATAATTGCTGTCCCGTGCTGATCGTCGTGCATTACAGGAATATCCAATTCCTCTCTTAAACGAGTTTCAATTTCGAAAGCCTCTGGAGCCTTGATATCTTCTAAATTAATTCCACCAAAAGTGGGTGCTATGTTTTTTACCGTTGCGATAAACTCTTCAACATCTTGAGTTCCGATCTCAATATCAAAAACATCGATTCCCGCAAAAATTTTAAAGAGCAGAGCTTTTCCCTCCATAACCGGCTTAGATGCTTCAGGGCCAATATTGCCTAATCCAAGTACTGCTGTCCCATTAGAGATAACTGCTACTAAGTTTCCTTTGTTTGTATACTTATATACATCAGCGGTGTTTTTGTCTATCTCTAAACAAGGTTCGGCCACTCCTGGTGAATATGCAAGCGACAAATCACGTTGAGTGCTGTACTTTTTAGTAGGAACTACTTCTATTTTACCCGGCTTTGGATAGGCGTGATATCGTAGGGCTTCTCTTTTTTTGATAGGCTTGCTCATAGTTT
>QIIH01000402.1 GCA_003229235.1 Flavobacteriales bacterium
CTCAGAAACAACGCAAATACGACGTAGCCTACTTAAGAATGGCGATGGAATGGAGTAAATTATCTCATTGTGTACGCCGCCAAGTTGGCGCGCTTATTGTGAAGGATAAGATGATAATTTCTGATGGCTATAACGGAACACCTACGGGCTTCGAGAATTTTTGCGAAGACGACGAGGGTTATACCAAATGGTATGTATTGCATGCCGAGGCCAATGCCATTTTAAAAGTAGCAGCGTCTACACAGAGCTGTGTAGGAGCAACATTGTATATAACGATGTCGCCTTGTAAGGAATGTAGTAAATTAATCCTCCAGGCCGGGATTAGGCGTTTAGTTTATCACGAAGCATATAAAGACGACAGTGGCCTCAGATTTTTAGACAAAGGAGGGGTTGTTTTAGAACATATACAAGATTTAGCCATTTTAGAAGTATGAGCAATACAAAAAAATATATTCCTTTAATCATAGGGTTTTCGATTGCCCTTGGTACCATTATTGGTGCAAAGCTCAATTTTCAGGATTCGGGTGAAAGGATATTTGCAACAAACTCTAAAAAAGACAAATTAAACAGGCTTATCGATTATATAGACTACGAATATGTAGATGCTGTTAATACAGACAGTATTGTAGATGTTACCGTAAACGAAATTTTAGAAAACCTAGACCCTCATTCGGTGTATATTCCTGTAGACTCTTACGAAGATGCAGCCAATGATATGCGCGGGAAGTTTGTAGGGATAGGCGTAAATTTTTATGTATACAACGATAGTATCGCTGTAATTATGCCAATAGTAGGAGGGCCGGCTTACGAGGCCGGAATCCGTGGAGGGGACCGTATCGTTACAGCCGACGGTCAAAATTTATTTGGCTCCGAAATGTCTAGAGACAGCATTGTTTCACTCCTAAAAGGTAGCGCCAACAGTAAAGTTACCTTGGGTGTTTTTAGAAAAGGCCAAGACGAGCTTATGCAATTTAAAGTACGTCGTCGCGATGTGCCTCTGGTAAGTGTGGACGCCTCTTATATGTTAGACGAAAACATTGGTTACATAAAAATTAATCGGTTTGCAGAGACTACTGCTGCGGAGTTCAAATTGGCATTAAAAGGTTTAATCGATCGCGATATGCAAACCCTTATGTTAGACCTTCGTGGGAACCCAGGCGGATATATATCGGCAGCACAAAAAGTGGTAGACGAGTTTTTAGAAGACGACAAGCTTATACTTATTACAAAAAACAAAAAAGGCGACGAGGAGCAAACCCTAGCGACTAGTAAAGGCAATTTCGAAAAAGGGGTAGTGTATGTGCTCATCGACGAGAATTCGGCTTCGGCCAGTGAGATAGTTGCGGGAGCATTACAAGACAACGACCACGGGACCATAGTAGGGCGACGTTCGTTTGGCAAAGGCCTTGTGCAGCGCGAAATGTCTTTGGGCGATGGCAGTGCTGTACGTCTTACTATTGCAAGGTATTATACTCCTACAGGCAGGTCTATTCAGCGGTCTTACAAGAATGGGTACGACAATTATTACAACGAATACCAAAACAGATATAGCAACGGAGAACTCATAAGTGTAGATAGTATTAAAGTATCCGATTCTTTAAAGTTTGTGACCCCTAGCGGGAGAATTGTTTACGGAGGCGGTGGAATTACCCCTGATGTATTTGTAGCTAAAGATACCAGTATTGAAAGCGAAACTTTAGAATATGTAATGGCTTCGGGCTATATGAATTACTTTGTTTTTGAACATCTAGAAGAGAGTAGATTGCTTTACAAAGACATGGTTTTTAGCGAATTTCTTAGCAGTTATGAAGTGCCAGATTCTTTATCCAATTCCTTTATAGAATACGCGCGACTGCAACAATCTGCAATTGATTTAAGTAGTTATCAAGGCGCTCTTAAGCGATATATAAAATCTGCTTTGGCGGGGCAATTGTACAATGCGACTGCGGCCGAACAAATTAAAAACGAACAAGATCCTATGATCACTAAGGTCCTAGAATTAGAACGTGCTCGACTAGTTTCTGTAGCGCAATAGCCTTATTTTCTTCTAGATTTTTCTTTAATCCGCTTTGAGAAAAGCAAAATTACCAGTAATACAATCGCACAGAGCGATGCCATAATTTGTATCAACCCGACGGTGCTATCGCCTGTAAATGGACTGTCCCAATCTACTCTGGTGCTGTTAAAACCAATAAGCCCTAATGCAATTACAATAAAGAGATAGCTAATAATCTTCATAAAGCGCTAATTAAATAGTTCTTGAATATTTGACGTAAA
Source organism: Flavobacteriales bacterium (assembly GCA_003229235.1). Lineage (GTDB taxonomy): Bacteria > Bacteroidota > Bacteroidia > Flavobacteriales > Flavobacteriaceae > Gilvibacter. The sequence goes on from QIIH01000402.1 coordinate 2,278, forward strand.
TAATTTTACAGCAATCGCTAGCAGTACAACTCCAAATACTTTTCTAATTATCTGAATTCCGTTTTTGCCCAAAAATCGTTGCAATTTCCCAGATGTTTTTAGCACAACGTAAATAACGGCGATATTAATGATGATCGCAACTACAATATTTTCTGTATTGTACTCTGCACGCAAAGAAAGCAGGGTAGTGAGACTTCCTGGCCCAGCCAACATAGGAAAGGCTAAAGGAAATATACTCGCAAGCTCTGGGCTGTTGCCCTCATCTTTAAAAAGTTGAATACCAAGAATCATTTCTAAAGCGATAAAAAACAGGATAAAAGAACCCGCAACTGCAAATTCGTTAACGTTTATTCCGATGAGTTTTAAAATGCTTTCTCCTAAAAATAGAAATATGATCATAACAACTGCTGCAATAATCGAAGCTTTTTCTGAGTGAATATGTCCAGCTTTTTCACGTAGCGATATAATAATAGGGATATTCCCTATGATAT
>QIIH01000154.1 GCA_003229235.1 Flavobacteriales bacterium
TTGCTTGAATTTCCCCTTACTCTTTCTGATTCTAACCGCAACTACTTTATATTCTGGGCACATCGCCTCAGAATCGTGGATATCGCCAGTTAGATTATTGATCATGATATCTGGAAAATGAAAAGTAGTGCTCAAAATTCCGCTTTTAACCTCATCGGTTATTCGGGCCTTGACATCAACTTTTCCACGAGGGGATTCTAAACAAACGTAATCGCCATCAGCGATAAGGTTCTCTTTGGCATCTTCTGGGTTGATCATTAAATAATCGTCTTGAAGAATCATTTCGTTTGCCGTACGTCGCGTCATCGCACCACAATTGTAATGCTCTAATTCTCTATTGGTCGTTAAGATATACGGAAAGTCTTTTGCGTGTTCTGTTAACTCCTTAGTTTCTTCCCAAGGGTTAAATTCAAAATAACCCTTCCCTCTTTTAAAATCTTGTTTGTGCAATATTTGAGTATCGGTCCCATCTTTTGCAACAGGCCATTGCAGGCCATTTTTACCTAATCTTTCCCAAGTGATTCCTGCAAAGAAAGGCACAATTTGAGATATCTCTTCGAGCATTCCATCAGGCGTATAATCAGGTTGAGCATAGCCCATTTTGTTCATGATATCGACAATTATTTGCCCATCAGGCTTTGAGCCTATAACTGGCTCTACCACTTGTCTTACTGCTTGTACACGACGTTCTCCGTTGGTAAAGGTTCCGCTTTTCTCTAAGAAAGAAGCGCCTGGCAAGATTACATCGGCATATTTTGCAGTCTCTGTCATAAACAACTCTTGTACAATCACAAGGTCTGTAGCTTCTAGGGCTCTAATTACCTTTTTGGTATTAGGGTCTGTTTGTACGATATCTTCGCCAATAACCCAAAGTGCTTTTAGTTTTCCGTTTAAGGCAGCATCAAACATTTCTGGGATTTTATACCCAATTTCCATTGGCACATCTACTCCGTAAAACTCGTTATATATTTGATTAGCCTCCTTGCTTGTAATATCCATATATCCGGCTCCTTGATGGGGTTGTACTCCCATATCGGCACTTCCTTGTACATTATTTTGCCCGCGCAGCGGATTTACTCCCACTCCTCTACGGCCAATATTACCAGTTAACAGCGCCAAATCGGCGATTTGCATCACGGTAAAAGTCCCTTGCGAATGTTCTGTCACTCCTAAACCGTGAAAAGACATTGCATTTGGAGCGGTTGCATAGGCAACGGCAGCATCTTTAATAATGTTTCTGTCTACCCCGCAAACAGCTTCTAACTTATCCAAATCGATGTTTAAAATTTCCTTTTCAAATTCGGCGAAGCCCTCAGTTCTGTTCTCGATAAAATTAGCATCGGCATGGCCTTCTGTAATAATATAATACATCATCATATTAAGCACGGCCACATTGGTACCCGGTCTTAACGGAATATGATGGTTTGCATATCTGGCCAGTTCGGTACGTCTTGGATCGATCACTATCGAAACATTATCAGACTTCATGGCAAACTGCTTCATTTTAGCTCCAGTAACAGGATGCGCGTCGGTTGGATTTGCGCCAATCACCATAATACAATTGGTATCTTTTAAATCGTCTATCGAATTTGTCGCGGCTCCGGTTCCGAAGGTGCGCTGCATTCCTAGTGCTGTTGGCGAATGGCAAACTCTAGCACAACCATCTATATTGTTGGTGCCTATAACGGTTCTTATGAACTTTTGCATAAGATAGTTTTCCTCATTGGTACATCTAGCAGAGGATATTCCTGCAATCGAGTCAGATCCAAATTCGGTTTTAAAGCCAGTAAGTTTTGTTGCAATATAGTCGTAAACCTCGTCCCAACTCACTTTTTCGAAGGCTCCGTCTCGTTTAATCATAGGCGAATCTAATCGCTCTGGATGATCGTAAAACTTAAACGCATAACGTCCCTTTATACAGGTATGGCCTTGGTTTACCTCTGCATCGTAAGGTGCGGTAATGCTCAGAATTGCTCCATTACTGGTAGAAACTTCAAGATTACACCCAACTCCACAATAGGTACAAATGGTTCTGGTGGTATCGGTTGCCTGAATTGCTTTAGATTGGAATACATCAGAAATTGCCGAGGTCGGGCAAGCCTGCGAACAGGCACCACAACTCACACAATCTGAATCCATAAAAGATTCGTTTAAGCCTTTTATAATATGAGAATCAAAGCCTCTACCAGACATACTCAGTACAAACTCTCCTTGCACCTCATCACAGGCACGAACGCAGCGATAACAGTTAATACATTTAGAGAGATCGGAGGTCATGTACGGATGACTCAAATCTTTTAATCTAAACAAATGATCTTCGCCTGCAGGATATCTAACATCACGGATTCCCACTTGGGCTGCTACAGTTTGCAGCTCACAATTACCGTTTACTTCGCAGGTAAGACAATCTAGAGGGTGATCTGTAAGTACAAGTTCTATTATGTTTTTTCTGAGCGCTTTTACAGTCTCAGTACTGGTATAAATGTATTGTCCTTCGGCAACTGGGGCATGGCAAGAAGCCATCGTTTTTACAGGGCCATTTGCCTCTAAAGCAACTTCGACACTACATACTCTACAAGCTCCAAAAGGATCTAAATTAGGCGCATCACATAAAGTAGGAACAAGGTTCTGTTCTTTATAACGTCTTATGAAGGCTAGGATGGTTTCTCCTTCAACGATTTCGAATGCTTGGCTGTCTATATAGGCGGTTTTCATGTTTTCAATTTCTTATTTCTAGTTCCTAATCTCCAATTGGT
>QIIH01000010.1 GCA_003229235.1 Flavobacteriales bacterium
CGCCAATGGTTCCTCTAATTCCAGAAATTGATTTTATTAATGTCATAGGTACGTAGGTTTATCGCAAAGATACAATTCCGCCTAATCTTTAGAAGGCTTTTTTGTATTTTCGAACTTATGAACTATTTGGCTCATATTTATCTTTCTGGAAACGAGCAAGGTGTGATAATCGGCAATTTTATTGCCGATGGTATTAAGGGAAAAAAGTACTTAAAGTTCCCACCTAGTATTCAAAAAGGAATTTTATTGCATCGATTTATCGATAGCTATACAGATGCGCATCCTACTTTTAAGCAGAGTACTAAGCGTTTGCACGAAAATTACGGTCATTATAGCGGCGTCATTGTAGATATTTTGTACGACCATTTTCTAGCCAAAAATTGGAACGAATTTTCTGATATTCCTCTAGAAAAATACACCACAAACTTTTACGATCTTCTTTACGATAACTACCAAATATTACCCACGCGCATTCAAAAAATGATGCCGTATATGATAGCAGATAACTGGCTTTTAAGTTACGCCACCATAAAAGGAATAGGGCGAATACTTTATCAAATGAATAAGCGCACACGTAACCTATCAAAAATGAATTTTGCTATCTTAGAGCTCGAAACGTATTACCCCGAGTTTGAAACAGAATTTCGCAGTTTTTTTAATGAAATCCAACAACAATGCAAACAAAAACTAGCCACTCTTTAAAGCCTTTTATCTCTTTTACTGTCTTTATCGCACTGCTAGTGTTTACGGCCTGTAAGAATGAGCCTAAAGAAGAAATTGTAGAACAAAAAGTTACTGCGCCAGTATATGGTCTTATAGTAGATAAGGCTATGGTTGTTTCGGCTCGTGCCGAGGCTTCTAAAATTGGTAAAGACATTCTCGCCAAAGGCGGAAATGCTTTCGATGCTATGATTGCTACAGAGATGGCCTTGGCAGTTGCTTACCCCTATGCAGGTAATTTAGGTGGTGGCGGTTTTATGGTATACCGTACACAGTATGGCGAAATTGGGTCCTTAGATTATCGCGAAAAAGCGCCAATAGCTGCGTTTAAAGACATGTATTTAGACGAAGAGGGTAATGTAATCTCCGCTTTGAGTAAGGTGGGCAGCTTAGCTGTTGGAGTACCTGGAACAATAGCAGGAATATTTGCCGTACACGAAAAAATGGGCTCCATGCCTATGGAAGAATTACTGCAACCAGTAATCGAATTGGCGCAAAAAGGCTATGTGGTAACACAAAAACAGCAAGGCAGATTTGACGCCTATGCCGCAGTATTTGATACCGTAAACGGTCAAAAAACCTTGTATTCTCAAGGTTTTAAGGCGGGCGATACAGTAAAGAATATCGCCTTGGCAGCTACCCTTAGAGCGATTCAACAAAATGGACGAAGCGAGTTTTATGGAGGTAAAACAGGAATACAATTAGTAGATTTCTTAAAAAAACACGACGGAATTATTACTATCGAAGATTTGGAAGCCTATGAGGCCCAATGGCGCGAGCCTGTGGTTTTCGATTATAAAGATTTGCGTATTATTTCGATGGCACCACCATCTAGTGGTGGAGTTTGTTTGGCTCAAATTTTAAAAATGATCGAACCATACGATATTAAAGGATATGGGCATAATTCTACCAAAGCGATACAGGTAATCACAGAGGCCGAACGCCGTGCGTATGCAGACAGAAGTTTTTATTTGGGAGATCCCGACTTTGTAAAAATACCAATAGACACACTTATCAGTGAAGCCTATCTTAACGGCCGCATGGACAACTTTAGTTTCGATTTAGCTACTAAATCGTCTGACCTTAGTCATGGTGAAATCCCTGGTTATGAGAGTTCTGAGACCACGCATTATTCAATTGTAGATTCTTTCGGGAATGCTATTGCTGTGACTACAACCTTAAACGGTGCTTTTGGTTCTAAACTCTATAGTGAAGAATTAGGTTTCTTCTTAAATAACGAAATGGACGATTTTAGCGCTAAGCCAGGAGTTCCTAATATGTTCGGGCTCCTTGGCGCCGAGGCCAACGCTGTCGAACCACAAAAGCGTATGCTTAGCTCTATGACGCCTACTTTAGTAGAGAAAGATGGTGAATTTTGGATGAGCGTGGGTACACCAGGGGGCTCTACCATAATAACATCGGTGCTACAAACCATTTTAAACGTTTACGAACACGAAATGACCATGCAAGATGCGGTTAATGCACCTAGGTTTCATCATCAATGGTTACCAGATATGATTATGTTCGAACCAAATGTTTTTGACTCAACAGTATTGGAAAACTTAAAGAACTTTGGTTATAACGTCAATCAAGAAAATTCGCCAGTTATTGGTAAGGTAGACGGCATTTTAGTCTTACCAGATGGGCGTTTAGAAGGTGGTGCCGATCGCCGAGGAGACGATACTGCCGACGGATACTAACAACCTAAAGACAGAATTTTACTACAAAATGTAAGATTTTTACTACGTTTCATTTATATTTTTCTATTTTTGATCCTGTTAGCCAATCTCTAATACAGCAATAGGTATGGCTAATTATAAGCTGGGGCTATAGTAATGTGCTGTTATTTAGCATGTTACAATCAAGAATTGCGTAAAAAAAATGCTTAACTAACCTCAATTTCAAGAGAAAGGCATCGCGTATGCTATGTTTTTCAAGAAATAACTCGGTCTAGAGTTCTCGTTTTTGCCTTTATGAGCAATTCCGGCGATTGAAGTTATTTGTAAATGAAGACATCTTTTTCTAA
>QIIH01000456.1 GCA_003229235.1 Flavobacteriales bacterium
GCTAACACCAATTCAAGTTTATGAACAGATTTCTAATCTTCATTTAACATCTACACCTTTAACATTCAATTCTAGTACTATAGAATCACTTCAGAACAGTGGTGATGTTGGACTCATTCATTCAAATATAAGAAATAGATTAATCGACCTAAGACGTCAACAAAACCTTACTATAAATCGAGCTGACTGGGTAGCTAATGGCAAGAATGATATACTTCAAAAATTGACCCCTTTGTTAGGATCAACAACGCTACCTAAAAGACTAGTAAATCAACCTAAATTGAGGGAGTTTTTAAATATTGATGAAAATTTAAAAGAGCTGATTTTGGTTTACGAGGGTGTGCACCGTTGGAAAAGTTTATCTGAACAAGAATCCATAGATAGATTGGAAGATATGCAACAAGATATAGATGCTATTGTTGGATTAATTAATAGGGAATTAAAAAAATAACATCGCAAAACTAAGTGTCCTGCGGTTCCTGAGCATTATCGAAAAGCAAAACGTTTTTTGATTTGTAATTGTTAAATTAGGGGCTTGAACCACAAAAAAACAAACATTTACTGTTGGCTTGATTATACAATCACAGTCTAAATCAAGTAAGAACTAACTACCACTACGCTATCATGAAAAAAACAATTCTATTTTTATTAATTCCTTTTATGACATCATCAGTTTATGGGCAACATGATCACGGTCAGAGCGATGATGGCAAAGAAATAAATCATTTATTGGCTTGTAGGAGCGGGGTAAATTATATTGATAATTTGCCAACGCCAAAACTCATGAATGGCGTTGGGTCTTCTTCATTAAAAATAAAAACGTCGTCAGAACTAGCGCAAAAGTATTTTAGTCAAGGGGTTAGTCAGCTTCATTGTTTCTGGGACTTTGAGGCTTATAGATCGTTTAAGGAAGCCTCAAGACAAGATTCTACAGCCATTATGCCGTATTGGGGGATTCTTCACACTATAAAGTTTATAAACAACGAAGACTTTGACCACGAAGAAATGCTGGCAATTGCAAAACTTAAAGAACTAAGCAAAGATGCACAGGGTTACGAAGTCTTATACAGCAAAGGAATTCTAGATTATGTTGAGAATGATAATCGAGAAGGTTATTTAAAACAGTTAGAGAATATTGTTCATCAATATCCAGAAGATGTCGATGCTAAACTGTTTCTGGCCTTATACAATATGTCTGGATATGACGAAAAAATGGAACCTCGAAAAGGGACCATCTATAGCGAATATTTGTTGCGAGATCTTTTAATAACTAACCCCGAAAATCATGGGGTACATCATTATTGGATTCATCAAATGGAAAATTGCTGTCCCGAAGAGGCTCTTGAGAGTGCGATTAAGTTAACTGCCTTAGCGCCAGAATCTGGTCATATTGTTCATATGCCAGGACACATATATTATAAATTAGGGGATTATAAAAAAGCGCACGATCAATTTATTAAAGCCATGAAGGTAGATTCAACCTATATGGCAGATCAAAATATTAAAGAGATTGATAACTGGAATTACATTCATAACCTCAATTATCTACTAGCCAATTGTGCTCAAGATGGGCGTTATAATGAGGGTCTATTTTATGCAGACCGACTTGAGAAAATGGTTGCCGTAGCAGATAGAATTGATATGCATCGTAGTGCTTATTTTTATCAAGGTATTATTACCCCTGCCATCATGGAAATGCGTTTTGGTTTTTGGGATAGAGCAGTTAATAAGTTTGAGACAATTACAAACGATTCGCTATACGGTAAAGCTGCTATGGATTACAAAACGGCCTTTTCTCTTTTTGCTTCTGGCATGGATGCTCTGACTAAGAAAGAAATTAACAAGGCAAAGTCAAGATTAAATGAATTAGATGCATTGTTTTGGAGAAATTCGCAGCTAGAAGACAAAAAGGATAAATTGAGTCAATTCCAACTTAAAACACTAGTCGTTACTTCGGTCGAGTTGGAGGGCAATATTTTAGTGGCAGAAAAAGACATTGTTAAAGGCATCCAAATTCTCGAAAAAGCCGTTAAAATGGAGAAAGATTTAGGCTATTCGGAACCTCCCTATTACCCGAGGCCCACTTTGTTAAGTTTGGCAGCGGCATATAGTCTAAATGGTGCTGTTGAAAAGGCCGAAACTTGTTATGAAAAAATACTTGACAAACACCCTAATAGTTCTATGGCCTATTGGGGTTTAATGAAGCTTTACAAAGAAAATGGGCAGATAGATAATTATGAAACGGTTAAGGTGAAATTCGAAAGCGTAACCAAATATGGGGATAGAGGAGTTTTCTTTTAAACTACTTATCGAGCTAGTACAGAAACAAACTCTTCATCATATGGCAATCCTGATTTTGCTATGGCAAAAGCTTGTTTAAGTAGTTTATTACAAACAGCAATTAATGCTAACTTTTTGCTCTTTCCTTTGGCTACAATTCGCTCGTAAAGTTCCCGACAGGACTCTTGGCTAGCGCTAGTCTCCTTCGCTAGCGCCAGTCTCCAGCCTGGTGCTAAGAAGTAAACTTATTTTAAAACGCCTTGCTAGCGCCAGTCTCCTGCCTGGTGCTACAATTCGCTCGTAGAGTTCCTGACAGGGCGCATAGCTAGCGCCAGTTTTATGACTTGCATTTCAGTCTATTGGCAAGAATCGACTTTCTAAACTCAACTTCTTCTTTAACTTTTTTTTGCTTGCCCAAAAATAAGTTACAAAAAAAATGGCAGTCATCTCGCAACTGAATGATTGC
>QIIH01000399.1 GCA_003229235.1 Flavobacteriales bacterium
ATGGTTGGCGATAATAAAGCGGTGGCTTGTATAGAAGATACAGCGGTCGATTTAAAGGATTTGGCGCCTTATATTGCCGAATTCAGTGCACTAATGAAAGCCAATAATCAGGAGGTAGTATATTATGCACATGCTGGAGCAGGAGAATTGCACTTACGGCCAATTCTAAATTTAAAGAAGCGGGAGGACGTTGTAAAATTTAGGAAAATCACTACAGAAGTTGCGAAGCTGGTAAAAAAATACAACGGATCACTTTCTGGAGAACATGGCGATGGTATTGTTAGAGGAGAGTATTTACCATTTATGGTAGGCGAGAAGGTCTATCAATTTATGAAGCGTATTAAACTTGCTTTCGACCCAAATAACATCTTTAATCCTGGAAAGATTATCGACACCTATAAAATGGACGAAAACCTGCGCTACAACACTGATGCCATTCCAAAGCAAATAGACACTTTCTTAGATTTTTCTGAATCGATCGACATTCTTAAGGCTTCAGAACAATGCAACGGGAGCGGAGATTGCCGTAAGCCACCAACAGCTCAGGGAACAATGTGCCCAAGCTATCATGCCACTAAAAACGAAAAAGATACTACTAGAGCAAGGGCGAATGTATTAAGGGAAGTTTTAACCAACTCTGCGGCTTCTAATGCCTTTGACAGCAAACAATTAAAAGAGGCTTTTGACCTTTGTATAGGCTGTAAAGCCTGTAGCAGTGAGTGCCCGAGTAATGTAAATGTCGCTAAGTTTAAGGCAGAGTTCATGTATCAGTACAAAAAGGAACACGGAAGCAGTTTTTCTGACAAACTTTTTGCGCGAAGTACTGCACGCACAAAAAAAATGGCTGCCAATCCTAAACTTTGGAATGCTCTTTTTACAGCGAAACTGAGTAGTTTTTTAATAAAAAAGGTAGGCGGGATTCATCAAAAGAGGAGCATGCCTAGATTATCTGCAATTCCATTTTCGAAGATTAAACTAGTCAAATATGATTGGCAAATTACTCAGCAGCAACGCGTTGTTCTGTTTATAGACGAGTTTAGCGATTATTACGATGCCAACATTGCCACAGATAGCCTGCAACTATTGCAAGGTCTTGGGTATCAAGTAGATGTTCTCAATGGTTTAGAAAGTGGTCGTGCACAACTTTCTAAGGGCTTTTTAGAAGAGGCAAAAGAAATAATTTCGAGCAATGCATCCGTTTTTTTAGAAGCAATCAAGAGCGATGCTGTCGTGGTGGGTATTGAGCCTTCGGCTATTTTGACGTATAGAGACGAATCTTTGTATATGTCCGATAATAAAGAAGAAGCGAAAGTGGTTGCGAGTAAAACCTTTTTAATAGAAGAGTTTTTATCTAATCAAATTAAACAGGGCAATGTCACATCTTCACAATTTACAGAGGAATCACTAAGCATTAAGATTCACTCACATTGTTATCAAAAAGCCTTGAGCAATCAAAAGCACACTTTCGACATGCTTAACCTGCCTAAAAACTATAGCCCGACGCTAATAAATTCTGGCTGTTGTGGAATGGCTGGCAGCTTTGGGTACGAGAAGAAACATTATGATGTAAGTATGAAAATAGGGGAGCAGCGACTCTTTAAAGCAGTCCGCAAGGCGGAAGAAAACACCCTAATTGTCGCTAACGGAACCAGTTGTAGGCATCAAATAAAGGATGGAACCTCTAGAAAAGCAGTGCATCCAGCTAGCCTTTTGCTCAAAGCTTTACTGCCGCAATAATAAATCTTGCCTTCTTTTAATTTACGTAGCATTGCGTTACATTTGTTTTAATTAATCACTATGGCGGGAAACACCTTTGGATCACATTTTACCCTTACCACTTTTGGAGAATCACATGGTGAAGCCATAGGGGGAATCATAGACGGATGCCCAGCTGGATTGGCTTTAGATTTTGAGGCGATAGATTTGGAGATGAAGCGCCGTATGCCGGGACAATCGACCATAGTTACCCAACGTAAAGAGCCAGATACGGTTACCTTTTTATCTGGGATATTCGAAGGAGTTACCACAGGTACTCCAATAGGGTTTATCATAGAGAACACCAATCAAAAATCTCAGGATTATTCACATATCAAAGATGTTTATAGGCCTTCTCATGCCGATTATACCTACGACAAAAAATACGGAAATCGAGATTATCGTGGGGGAGGAAGATCTTCTGCTAGAGAAACCGCTGTGAGAGTAGCCGCTGGTGCGGTAGCAAAACAACTTCTGAAAGACATGTCATTTACTGCTTATGTGTCTAGTGTTGGCGAGTTAAAACTTACGAAGCCTTATCAAGAATTAGATTTTTCTGTAATCGAGCAAAATGCAGTTCGGTGTGCCGATCCAGAAATGGCGGCGAATATGGAACAACTAATCAGAAAGATTAGAAAAGAAGGCGATACAGTTGGCGGCACAATTAGCTGTGTTGTTAAAGGTGTTCCTGTGGGCCTTGGCGAACCCGTATTCGATAAGTTACATGCACAACTTGGCAAAGCTATGTTGTCGATAAACGCAGTAAAAGGCTTTGAGTTTGGCAGTGGTTTTGAAGGCACAAAACTTCGTGGCAGCAATCACAACGATATTTTTAACCAAGACGGGAGTACTCAAACTAATTATAGTGGAGGCATACAAGGAGGAATTAGCAATGGAGAAGATATTTACTTTTCGGTAGCTTTTAAACCTGTTGCCACTATTATGCAGAAACAAGAAACTATTGATAGTAAAGGCAATAAAACGTCACGATCCTTGCGTGGTGCCAAGGGCGGTACCCATAGTAGAGGCAATGGCTGCTTTAGTATTGGCCGATTACTGGCTGTTAAATAAATTGTCTAAATTATAGTCCAATTAATTCACATCGTTTAAAACAAGTTTTATGAAGAAAATGGCATTGCACTGGAAGATTCTAATCGGAATGGTACTGGGTATTTTATTT
>QIIH01000394.1 GCA_003229235.1 Flavobacteriales bacterium
AATATCTAGATATTCCTTTAAATTTTACATTTCAAATCTCACTTTTTCTTAGAACTCTGTAAATTAAATTTTAGGTCGAACTCAGGTTTAAGCGAGTTGATTAGCAATTAATCGTTACTTTTAACACACTTAATATTTAACGTCAACCAAAATTTGTGACCTTACTCGTTGTCTACGCCGTATTATCCATTTTCTTTTCGTTCCTCTGTTCGATTTTAGAAGCCGTCTTGTTGAGTATCACTCCGTCGTTTTTAAACATGAAGAAAACCGAAGGTAAAGCCTACGCTAAAACCCTAGAAGCGTTTAAAAAAGATGTAGACAAACCTCTTATTGCCATTCTCACGCTCAATACAATTGCACATACTGTAGGAGCAATTATGGTTGGGGTACAAGCAGAAAGCTTAGATTTTGAGTTAAATTTTCTAGGATTAAGTATGGTAGGGATTGTTTCTGGTGGGATGACCTTATTAATTTTGGTTTTGTCCGAGATAATTCCAAAGACCATTGGCGCGACCTATTGGAAGAGTCTTGCCAATTTTACTGCTAAGGCCTTAACGATGCTCATTTTTCCTTTAAAGTATACTGGTCTTTTGTGGTTGTTGCAGTTAACTACACGATTGTTAGGCAAATCTGCACATTTTAGTTCGGTAAGCCGCGAAGAGTTTATGGCCATCACTCATGTAGCTCAAGAAGAGGGAGTTTTTGCCGAGAATGAATCTACAATGATTAAAAATCTATTGATTTTCAAGTCTATTTTAGCCAAAGATGTAATGACGCCTTGGGTGGTTGCCGTTGTAGAAAACGAAGACATAACCATTGCCGAATTTCACGAAACTCATAAAAACTTAAAATTCTCACGAATCCCGATTTACAGTGAAAATCATAACAACCCAACCGGTTTTATCTTAAAGGATCACGTTTTAGAAACCATAATCGACAATAATGGGCACCAAAAACTTAAGTCGATAAAAAGAGAACTCCTTATTACAGATTCACGCACTCCTATTCCTGATTTATTCGAATTATTTATTAGCAAAAGAGCGCATCTTGCTATTGTTATGGATGAATTTGGCACTGCGGTGGGCTTGGTTAGTATGGAAGACATAATTGAAACACTGTTAGGGCTCGAAATTATGGATGAGACCGATAATGTGGCCGATATGCAACAATTGGCTAGAAAAAACTGGGAAGCCAGAGCCAAACGTCTCGGAATCGAATTGTTGGATTTAGAAGATACAGACGAGTGAGCTTAGAAACTGCCTATATTAAAACCCCCTTAGGAACTGCCCGTATTACGGGAAATAAAAATGGTTTACAAGGATTTGTAGTAGAAGAAAAGGAAGTCTCCATAACGACTAACATTCCAGCAGCCTTAACTGAAGCTGCAACACAGGTTGAGCAATACTTTAATAAAGAGCGTCCAGATTTCGATCTAAAACTAAACCCACAAGGCACCGAATTTCAGAAGCGTGTTTGGGAGATGTTATTAACTATCCCTTTTGGGAAAACAATTACCTATTTAGAGATGGCCAAAAAATTGGGCGATCCAAAATGTATTCGAGCAGCGGCTTCTGCCAACGGGAAAAATCCGCTTTGGATTATTGTGCCCTGCCATAGAGTAATTGGGAGTGACGGTTCGCTTACTGGTTATGCCGGTGGCCTTTGGCGCAAACAAAGACTCTTAGAACATGAAGGAGCGGCAATTCAGCAACGTTTATTTTAAAAACATGAGAAGGCTTAAACGATTTTTTAAAGGTTTACTAGCAATCATCTTGCTATGTATAGGGCTTTTGTATTTGTTCGATTACGACTATATATTAAAAGGGGTGAGAGTGGTTTATATGACCGGTCATAGCACTGCTTTTATAGACGATTATGTTTATTTTGAGAACGATACTGTTCAAAACTCTTCTGCAATTCAGCCTTGGCCAGAACATAAAAACTACAATCGGGCAAGCGCTACAACTGTGCTAAAAAATACAAATGATACCTACGGAACCGTCGCTTATTTGATCATTAAAAATGATAGTATTTGGTACGAAAATTATGCTCCAGACTATGAGGCCGATTCTAAGACCAATTCTTTTTCGATGGCAAAAAGCATTACGGTCGCGCTATTGGGGAAAGCCATACAAGATGGATCCATCAAGAGCTTAGAGCAACCCATTGGAGATTTTTATAAGAACTATCTCGGGGAGACAACCACTGTTGGAGATTTGGCCTCAATGGCATCTGGTTTAGATTGGGACGAGAGTTACAAAAGCCCTTTTAGCGTTACGGCTCGGGCCTATTACGACGACGATCTCTCGGCAACTATTCTCGATCAAAAAGTAGTAGAACCTGCTGGTAAAAAGTATAAATACTTAAGCGGAAACACCCAGCTTTTGGGGATGATTATCCAAAAAGCTACAGGAAAACAATTGGCCGAGTATTTGTCTGAATCTTTCTGGCAGCCTTTAGGAATGGAACAAGATGCACTTTGGCAGGTAGACGATTCTGAAAACAGATTGGCAAAAACTTACTGCTGTATTGCCAGTAACGCGCGTGATTTTGCGAAGTTTGGCAAGCTCTTTAAAGACAATGGGAAATGGAATCAGCAGCAAGTACTTGACTCAAGTTTTGTGCAATTAGCTACTCAATCAAGATTTGAAGGTTCGCCGTATGGATATGGTTTTTGGATAAGTGACCATCTAGACAAAGACATCTTTGTAATGCGAGGAATCTTAG
>QIIH01000278.1 GCA_003229235.1 Flavobacteriales bacterium
TGCCTATTATAAATGCGATGAAAACGAGAAACAACTTACTCGTGTTTACGGAATCTCATTTCCGAAGCAAAAAGAACTCACCATTCACCTCGAATTACTTGAGCAGGCAAAACTGCGTGATCACAGAAAGCTTGGAAAGGAGCTTGAACTTTTTACTTTCTCACAAAAAGTTGGGCAAGGTTTACCGCTATGGTTGCCTAAAGGAACTGCTTTGCGTGATCGTTTAGAAAACTTCCTTAAAAAAGCACAGAAAAAAGCAGGCTATGAGATGGTTATTACGCCTCATATTGCTCAAAAAGAATTATATGTTACTTCTGGACACTTTGCCAAATATGGCGAGGACAGTTTTCAAGTAATTAAAACCCCTAACGAAGGTGAGGAGTTTATGCTTAAACCCATGAATTGCCCACACCACTGTGAAATTTACAACTATAAGCCTTGGTCTTATCGCGATTTGCCTAAGCGCTACGCGGAATTTGGCACGGTTTATCGTTATGAGCAGAGTGGAGAACTTCACGGTTTAACCCGTGTTAGAGGTTTTACTCAAGATGATGCACATATATTTTGTACGCCGGATCAGCTCAATGACGAGTTTCTTAAAGTTATTGATCTTGTACTATATGTCTTTGGTTCTTTAGGGTTTGAAGATTTTAAAACTCAGGTTTCTATCCGTGATTTAGACAAACCAGAAAAATACATCGGCGATACAGATCATTGGGACGCTGCCGAAAAAGCAATTATTAATGCTGCCGAGCAAAAAGGACTCGATTATGTAATTGAAACTGGCGAAGCTGCTTTTTACGGCCCGAAGCTAGATTTTATAGTAAAAGATGCCTTGGGCAGAAGCTGGCAATTAGGTACAATTCAGGTAGATTATCAGTTGCCGATTAGGTTCGATTTAACCTACAAAGGCAGTGACAATGAGCTTCACCGCCCTGTTATGATTCACCGTGCTCCTTTTGGCAGTATGGAGCGATTTGTGGCTATTTTGTTAGAGCATACTGGCGGAAACTTTCCAATGTGGCTGATGCCAGAACAGGTCAGTATTTTGTCTTTAAGTGAGAAATACGAAAAATACGCTCAAAAAGTTTTAAATTCGTTTGAAAATGACGAAATTCGCGCCCTTGTGGATAACAGAAATGAAACTATTGGACGCAAAATTCGTGATGCCGAAATGAATAAAATCCCGTATATGGTGATTTTAGGGGAACAAGAAGAGAAAGACGGCACAATTTCTGTAAGAAAACACAGCGAAGGCGACATGGGAACAATGAGTATTGAAGATTTTGTTGCCATAATAAATAACGATATTATGAGTACTATTAAAGAATTTAATATATAACCACCCTTCGGGGACTAATTTTTAGGTCATAGCAATACGTAGAAAAAGAGGAAGAAGAGGCCCGGCTAGGGTCATTAAAGAAGACCAACACAGAATTAACGAAAAGATTAGAGTTTCGGAAGTTCGTTTGGTAGGAGACAACATTGAAGTGGGTGTATATACCACTACAAAGGCAAGAGAATTTGCCGATGAACTAGAATTGGATTTGGTCGAGATTTCGCCAAATGCCGAACCACCTGTTTGTAAAATCATGGATTATAAAAAATTCGTGTATGAGCAAAAGAAGCGTGAGAAGGCAATGAAGTCGAAGGCCACTAAAGTTATCATTAAAGAAATTCGGTTTGGACCGAATACAGATGATCACGATTACGAGTTTAAAAAGAAGCATGCAATTAAATTTTTGCAAGATGGCGCAAAACTTAAAGCGTATGTATTCTTTAAAGGAAGATCGATTATATATAAAGATCAAGGACAGATCTTATTATTACGTTTGGCACAAGAGTTAGAAGAATATGGAAAGGTAGAACAGATGCCAAAATTAGAAGGAAAGCGAATGATCATGTTTATCGCTCCCAAAAAGAAGTAATGCTTCGACTGCGCTCAGCAACCGAAGTTCAAAATAAAGCGAGATAATTATAAACCCTTAGGAACAATGCCTAAACAGAAAACAAAATCCAGTGCTAAGAAGCGTTTTAAGCTTACAGGTACAGGTAAAATTAAAAGAAAGCACGCGTTTAAAAGTCACATCTTAACAAAGAAGTCTAAAAAACGTAAGCTTGCTCTAACGCATGACACATTAGTGCACAAAGCAGACGAGAGTAATGTGAAACAAATGCTTCGATTGAAGTAAGCCGTTTCACCGGTTTAAACAAGTAATAACCCTGGAGTTAGGCACAATAAAAGTATTCTTAAATGAATCGCCTGCTACAAAAAACAAGTAAATTATGCCAAGATCAGTAAATGCAGTTGCTTCTAGAGCCCGAAGAAAAAAGGTGATAAAGCAAGCCAAAGGATACTTTGGAAGAAGAAAGAATGTTTGGACAGTTGCAAAAAATGCAGTCGACAAAGCGATGCAATATTCGTATAGAGATCGCAGAGCAAAGAAAAGAACGTTTCGCGCCCTTTGGATCACGCGTATTAACGCAGGAGCCAGAGAGCACGGTATGTCGTATTCTCAGTTTATGGGGAAAGTAAAAGCCAATAACATCGAACTAAACCGTAAGGTTTTGGCCGATTTGGCGATGAACCACCCAGACGCTTTTAAAGCGATTATCAATAAAGTAAAGTAAAGGCGAAGGCCTATTTGTAACCATATTATTTCGCTAAAAAGCCCTACTCATTTGAGTGGGGCTTTTTTTATTGACTATTGATTATTGTCTATT
>QIIH01000344.1 GCA_003229235.1 Flavobacteriales bacterium
ATTGAAAGAAATAAGTTTGCTTAAACATAAAAGTATCTACCTCTTAAAAAGCCCGAATTTGACTTCGGGCTTTTTATTTGCTCAAATTTGATAAGTTAGTGTAAACTTATATATAGTTACCTTAACTATTTATAGAGCAAGAACATCAAGACCTGAATATTTTGATAAATAATGCGGGAATTCAATACAATTGCAATTTCCTTGAGGAACCTCAACTATTGAATAAAATAGATTATAAAATAAATGTAAATTTTCTATCGCCTTTAAAATTAACAGCATTATTACTGATCATCCCCCCCCACCCTTAGGACAGTTTTTGGATTAAATTAAGTTCTGGTTAATAATCATTTAAGCTGCTTTTTGTACCGCATTCAATGGTATTTTATCTCCCCAAAGATGTTTTAGGAGTTGCCATAATTCTGCTTCTGTCATAGTCCGTAATTTTAAATTAATAATGCTATTTTACTAATTTACAATAGTTTAGGCGTAATTAAAAAAAATATTCTAATTAGATCAGAATATTGAAAACTCATTCTCAAGAACAGTGAACGAATTTGGATGAGTGAAAAATTGGATTTCTTTTGCTAAATTAGTTGCTAAACAACCCCTAATGGGCAAATAAGCTAACCAACATGAAATCACTTCTATTAATTTTAACCTGTGCATTAGTTTTATACGGATGCTCGGCTCCCGAATCGTATGATGTTCTTATCAAAAATGGTCAAATCGTCGATGGTTCTGGCAATAAATCATATATAGGTGATGTGGGCATCAGAGCAGACACTATTGTTGCAATTGGTGATCTTGAAGGAGCAACAGCTGCATTAGAAATTGACGCTTCTGGTCTAGTGGTAGCTCCTGGCTTTATTAATATGCTAAGTTGGGCAGTGGATTCTTTGATCGAAGATGGGAAATCTCAAAGTGATATTAGGCAAGGCGTCACTTTAGAAGTATTTGGAGAAGGATGGTCTATGGGACCATTGAATCCAGAAATGAAAAAAGAGCAAGTCAAAAGACAGGGAGATATCAAATACGATATAGAATGGACGTCTCTTGGTGAATATCTTGATTTTATAGTTAATAAAGGCGTTTCACCTAATGTTGCATCTTTTGTAGGTGCAACATCACTAAGAATACATACTGTTGGATACGAGGATAGAGCTCCTACCAATGAAGAGCTCGACACGATGAGGTCTCTGGTAAGACAAGCAATGGAAGAAGGAGCCTTAGGGATTGGATCGTCATTAATTTATGCCCCCGCATTTTATTCGAGTACAGAAGAACTAATTGAACTCTGCAAGATCGCAAGCGAATATGATGGGATGTACATTTCACATATGAGAAACGAAAGTGTAGACATCTTAACCAGTATCGACGAGCTCATTACAATTTCTAAAAAGGCTAATATTAGAGCAGAAATATATCATCTCAAACAAGCTGGCGAAGGTAATTGGGACAAATTTGACGATGTAGTGACAAAAATTGATTCTGCCCGCGCTACCGGATTAAGTATTACAGCCGATATGTATAACTATATTGCTGGAGCTACCGGACTGGATGCAGCCATGCCCCCCTGGGTACAAGAAGGAGGCTATGATAAATGGGCGGAGCGATTGCAAGACCCATCAATTAGGGAAAGGGTTATTAGCGAAATGCGTAATCCTAGTGACGATTGGGAAAACTTGATAATGCTGGCTGGTTCTGCCGAAAAAGTGTTACTCATTGGTTTTAAAAATGACAGCTTAAAACACCTAACGGGCAAGACATTGGCCGAAGTTGCTAAAATGAGAAACCTTAGCCCAGAAGAAACGGCTATGGATTTAGTAATCGAAGATGGTAGCAGAGTAGGAACTGTATACTTTTTAATGTCAGAAGAAAATGTCAAAAAACAAATTGCGTTACCCTGGATGAGCTTCGGGTCTGATGCAGAATCTTCTGCCCCTGAGGGAGCATTTTTAAAATCGAGTACACATCCAAGAGCCTATGGTAATTTTTCGCGTTTGCTCGGTAAATATGTTAGGGACGAAAAGGTAATCTCTTTAGAAGAAGCAATTTATAAACTCACCACTCTGCCTGCGACCAATTTGAAAATTGAGCAGCGAGGTGCCTTAAAAACAGGTTATTACGCAGACTTGGCAATATTTAATCCCAACGAAATTAAAGATAATGCCACCTTCGAAAAGCCTATGCAGTACTCAACAGGTATGGTACACGTTTTTGTAAATGGAATTCAAGTGCTTAAAAATGGAGAACATACTGGCAAATTGCCAGGGCAAGTCGTGAGAGGGCCTGGATATACAAACCAGTAGGACTTTTAATAATCAAGGCATTAGATCGGCGTTTATTATGATTGTTGGTTGTAATATGAGCATGCTACAAGCCCAATGAGTTTTCTGGCAAAAACTCTAAATAGCCCAAGTAATGAAAGGGCCTTTTTATTACTCCCAGTAGGGTATCAAAATTTCCGACCTATGTGCCAGATTTAAAAAGGAAAGGATTAGATAAAGTGGCTGTTTTTTACGAATAGCAAAAAGTAGAATTATGAAAAAAAATATTTTTGTCGCAATTTTATTAATGTGTTGCACTTCAATTTTTGGACAATCCCTTGATGAAAAATATTCTGAAGATGTAAAAACGATAGATGCTATTATCGATGCATACTATGATATAGTATCTGGATCGAGTAGTGACCCATGGCAATTTGAAAGAGATAAATATGTTC
>QIIH01000286.1 GCA_003229235.1 Flavobacteriales bacterium
CAACTCTTCTGTTTCTTTCTCTACCATCTCTAGTGTCATTTGACATAAGTGGTTGAGATTCACCGAAACCTCTACTTGTTAATCTAGATTCGTCAATACCATCATTTACTAACAAAGCTTTAACAGATGCTGCTCTTCCTTCAGATAGTTTTTGGTTATTTTCTTCACCACCTACACTATCAGTATGACCGTCAATGTAGAAAGTAGCGTTATCATATTCGTTTAAGATACCCGAAATATTTGCAAGAATTTCTGCAGATTCGAATTTAATATCAGTTTTACCTGTGTTAAAAAGAATAGTTTTTGCATAGTCTCTTAGAGCTTTCTGAACTACTTCAGGAAGTTCAGGACAACCATCGTTTGCAACTGTTCCAGCAACATCAGGACAGTTATCGTCTTTATCTAATACACCGTCGCCGTCACTATCAGGATAAGGGCATCCACCATTAGCAGCAGGACCAGCTTCGTTAGGACAGTTATCATCGCCATCTTTAATTCCGTCGCCATCTGTATCAGGACATCCGCCTAAAGTCTTAAGACCAGCTACAGTAGGACAAGCATCGTTAGGATCTGCAATACCATCGCCATCAGTATCAGGACAACCGTTAAATTCGGCAGGACCAGCAACATCAGGACAAGCATCATTACGATCTTCGATACCATCGCCGTCAGAATCAGGACATCCATTATACTCAGGAAGACCTGGAGTTTCAGGACACTCATCGTCTTTGTCATAGATTCCATCACCGTCAGTGTCTTTTCCACCAAAAGTGAATTTAGCACCAGCAGAATGTTGGAAATGTATTACTCCATAAACATCTTCGAATGCATGCTTATAGGTAGACTGGATGTTAAGACCAAATTGTTCACTCAACCAGAATGTAAATCCAAGTGTAGCGTTTGCAGTACCAAACCCGATATCGTCTATCCAAGTATAACCACCACCAACACCTAAGTGTGGGTCAATTATTCCACCAGGGCCTCCGATTACATCTCTTAAGCTATATCCGATAGTACCGTCTAAAGCGTAATAAGAAAGATTGTCTACTCGCGTATCACCAACTTTCGTAATTGAGTTTACAGAACCAGCTGCAGTTAAGGTAAAACCAGAACCTACATATTTTCCAACAGAAAGTTTAGTGACAATAGGAATAATACTCCAGTGGTCGTTTACGTTAAAGTACTCGGCTGCGAACTCTCCTCTAGTGTTGGCTGGAAATCTTCCAACGTCTTCAGTACCTACAGGATAGGTGTCAACAGCATTGAACTCGATGCCTATCGCCCATGGATTGTTTTCGTCTTGTGCACTCACAGTACTTAAGCCAAGGACAAGCAAGGAAGCTACTAATAATCTGCTAAGATGTTTCATATTCAAAAATTTAATTTTTTAAGTGTTAATTGAAGCAAAAATATGTTGTTAAAATTTATTAACAAAAACAAATCTACTAAATTTTTTGATAATCGTGTTTATTTACCGCACAAATAAAGGGGTTTAGCCGATTATTTTTAACTTTTGGCCTACTTTTATGAATGCTTTTATGGCTTGGTCTAGGTGTTCTATTTTATGAGCGGCCGAAATTTGCACTCTAATCCTCGCTTTTTCGCGTGGAACTACCGGAAAAAAGAAACCTATAACATAGATTCCCTCTTCGAGTAACATATCTGCCATTTGTTGCGACAACTTAGCATCGTATAACATTACTGGCACTATTGCCGAATCTCCGTCTATAATATCAAAACCGGCAATTTTCATCCCTTCCTTAAAGTAATTGGTGTTTGCTTCGAGGGTATCTCGTAGCTGCGTATCATTAGAAAGCATATCAAACACCTTAATAGATGCCCCTACGATGGCAGGAGCCAAAGAATTAGAGAATAAATAAGGACGAGAGCGCTGGCGCAACATTTCAATTATTTCCTTTTTACCAGTAGTGTAACCACCCATAGCTCCCCCTAATGCCTTTCCAAAGGTCCCTGTGATGATATCAATTCGGCCCATTACACCTTTTTCTTCTAAAGTTCCTCGTCCAGTTTTACCAATAAAACCTGTAGCATGACATTCGTCTATCATTACCATCGCATCATATTTATCTGCCAAATCACAAATTGCATCTAAAGGCGCCACTAAGCCATCCATAGAAAACACACCATCGGTAACTATGATTTTAAATCGTGCACCATTTTCGTTTGCTGCTATAAGTTGAGTTTCTAAATCTTGTATATCACTATTTTGATAGCGATAGCGAGTTGCTTTACACAATCGTACTCCGTCAATAATAGAAGCGTGATTTAGTGAATCCGAAATTATTGCGTCTTCTTTTCCTAATAACGGCTCAAACACACCGCCATTGGCATCAAATGCCGCCGCATATAATATGGTATCTTCTGTACCGTAAAAGTCGGCAACTTTTTGCTCAAGTGTTTTGTGAATGTCTTGGGTTCCGCAAATAAACCTAACAGAACTCATTCCAAAGCCATGTGTATCCATTGTGTCTTTCGCGGCTTGTATAACATCTGGATGATCTGATAGCCCCAGATAATTATTGGCACAAAAGTTAAGAACAGTTTCTCCCGTCGAAACTTTAATCTCTGCGCCTTGCGCAGAAGTTATAATGCGTTCCTTTTTAAAGAGCCCGTTGTCTTTAATTTCTTGTAGTTCTTTAGAAAGATGATCTTTAATGCTACCGTACATAAAACTATTTTTTGTAAAGGTATCTAAA
>QIIH01000420.1 GCA_003229235.1 Flavobacteriales bacterium
GAAGGGTGATCCTACTATTAAAACTCGGCACGGTCCCTGAGCGTAGTCGAAGGGCATAAGGCAAAACACAATTTTTCTCTTCTCCTACTTTTTTCCATTGCTGAAATCGAAGATTCACGAGCACCAAATTATCAAATAATAAGGAGCGAGTAAAAAAGCATGCAAAAAAATCTAGTCCCAGCTTAGTCAATTTTTACCTCGCGGCAAAACCCCTCGTCATTTCTGAGTTGTCGGCTCCTGCTTCGTATTTGACTGCGCAAATGACTCGCAGATAACGGCCGTCAACATCGAACCGAATATGACTCACTACTGACGGGAGCTGAGACGATCTAAAAAATTAACGGCATTGTCATTTTAATACAATTCTCACTTCGTTCGAATCACTCAATGGCCAAGAACCTGTATCTTCGCTTTTATGAAACTGAAAGCCATAATCTTCGATATGGACGGGGTAATTGTCGATACAGAGCCCTTGCACGGCAAGGCTTATAAACAGATGTTTGAGGAAGTAGGCATTGATGTTTCAGATGCGTTGTATCGCTCGTTTACAGGGCAGAGCACCGATAATATTAGCAAGCGTCTTGTTGCCCATTTTGACTTATCAATATCGTTTAAAGAGTTAACAAGCATTAAGAGAAAGTACTTTAGCCGACTCTTTGATAGCGATCCAGATTTGACATTAATCGATGGGTTTTATGAGCGGTTGCAAGAATATCATGATGCTGGGTTGGCTATAGTTGTAGCCTCTTCTGCTTCAATGGATAATATAAATAGAACCTTTAATCGGTTCGACTTAACCCCCTTTTTCAAAGCTAAATTTAGCGGTGCCGATGTGCCTCAATCTAAACCACATCCTGAACTCTTTCTAAAAGCCGCCGCTGCAACAGGTTATTTAACTAGTGAATGCTTAGTTATTGAAGATTCCACAAACGGAATCAAAGCAGCGCATGCAGCGAAAATTTATTGTGTGGGTTTTAAAAGTAAACACTCTAAAGACCAAGATTATTCTTTAGCAGATATTGTGATTGAAGATTTTAAAGAGATTTCATTAAAGAAATTACAATCGATTTTTGTTTAGTGGTCACTGAATGATTCCCATTAGACAAAATGTATCGAATGGGACTCTTAAAATGCTTTTTGCCGCTGTCGCGGGTATCTCGCTCAAATGTCTACAAGACATTTGGTTTTTTCAAAACATCACTACATAACCCTAAACCCCTGAATCGCAGCATTAGGCTCAATAATAGGTAGGTCATCCCAAAAGTTAGGATCGTAAGCAGATAAATAACTCGCTTTGTATTTTTTGTTTTGCTCTACTTGATCGTAATCGGCCTGGGTGATATCCTGCGAATCGAATACAACCAATTCGTATTTATTTAGGGTAGAAACCTTAACGTTAATATCCATCGAAAGCTCGTTTTGCTTACGGCGGCCTTTTACATTTTTGTTCTTTTCGATTACTTTTAAGGGTCTGTCTACACCTACAATTTCGCCATCTTCTAATTCTAAATAACGAGGGCTATAGCTACCATTTTCGTCTTTGCTAAAAAGCATTTTTCCACGAAATACATTACGTCTATAAGAGATGCCCAGCAATCCAAATTTCTTAATAGGCCGCACATTGGTAAACTCTAATCGCATAATTGCATAATCGTCTGTGTTTACATATATAGTGCCCTTAAAGTCTTTACTACCTTTAGGCGTAAAGTGAATCACATAGACTGTTGCGTCGTCTATAAAAGTATAATCGGCCTTCTCAAATTTATATCGGTTAGACTTGCGTAAAAAGTCAAGCTCAGAATCTTCGATAAAAAACAATTGGCTGTAAACATCAGAAATGCTATACATGGTTTGATCGTGAAAATTCTGATCATCTGTATCTTCAACAACAACAGTTTTGTCTTCGTTGTTTGCCAAAGAATCTAGCTCAACTCTAGTACCGAAAAGTCCCGATTTTATCTTTAAATATGAGTCTCGTTTTACATTTTCTTTAAAAATGCGCTCCAGGTCTTCGGTAAGGCCGTCAAGAGAAACATCTTTGCTTTTGTCGTATAGCTCGGCACCTTTATCTAGGAATAACTTTTGGCTGTAATAATCGCCGTAAAAGTCGCCAACAGATTCGCGATAATACGAAGATTGCTTTTCGACACTATTAGTAATTTGAGTCATCAAGTCCTGATTGAGTTCGGGAATACTAGACTCTTTTACCTTAAAGTCTAGTTCCTTCATATCTGTAAAATTGGATTGTCTAAAAAAGAACTTCTTTTTAGTAAGCGGCACCTTATAGTTTGCATCCAGATTGTCCTTTACGCGTTCTATAATTTCTTTTGCATCTAACTGCTCGGAGCTTAAAAAGACTTGGTCTAGTTCGAAGGTTTTAGATACTAAATTAATAGTCAATTGAGTTTGATCCCCTACCAAAATCCCAACTTTCTCATATCCCATCGACGAAACATAAATAGAATCTTTTAGTCTGGCTACGGTTCTTTTTGTCAAAGTAAAAACCCCTTCTTCATTAGTAATCGTCCCGCTGTATTGACTGGTTTGCACTGTCGCAAACGGAATAGGTTCTCCTGTTATATTATCTACCACCGTAGCCTGAAAATTTTGCGCAAAAGCGCCTATGCCAAATAGAATTATTATAACTGTGGTTAATACAAGTGTTGTCTTGTTCATTGTGATGGTTTTTATCTCCCTGTCTATAAGACGTTGGT
>QIIH01000471.1 GCA_003229235.1 Flavobacteriales bacterium
GATTTATGTAACTGGGCAATAACACCTAAAGCGTCTTTTTCGAATTGCCCGACATTATAAACATCCTCAATAGAAACTTGTTGAATAAAATGGTGCTTGGCTTGTAGTAGTTCTTTATAAGATGGCACTGCCGTGCCAATGTTCATTTCTTTGTAAAGCTGTCTTGAATCTGCAGAAATAATCTCTGTTTTGAGTGCCATGGCCAAACTAATAGCCAAGCCCGTCTTTCCAATAGCTGTGGGTCCAACTACACAAATTAGCAAGGGTTGAAGCGTATCAGTCACCTTTAGACTTTATGTGGGTGTAAGTCTTCGCCACAGACATCACAATACTCGGCACGATCTTGATGTTTAGTAGTTCCGCAATGAAAACAAGTTTGGGTATTGACATCAACATCTTTAGTATTCTGGACGTATTCTGCGCTAATAATGCCTGTTGGAACAGCAATGATTCCGTAACCCATAATCATAATAATAGCCGAAATAAACTGTCCGAAGGGCGTGATTGGAGCGATATCACCATAGCCAACGGTGGTAAGCGTTACAATACACCAATAAATACTTATCGGAATACTTTTAAAACCACTTGCGTCGCCTTCTATAAAATACATTAAGGTCCCTGCGATTATAGCAACAATTAATACAACAAAAAGGAAAATTGAAATTTTGGGCCAGCTTTGCTTCATCGCTAGCCCTAGATTATTTGATTCCCCGACATAACGCGTGACTTTTAGAATTCTAAATACTCTAAGAAGACGTAATGCGCGTACTGTAATCAAAGCCTGACTTCCTACCAAGAAAAATGATAGATAAAGCGGAATGGTTGATAAAAAGTCGATAATTCCATAAAAACTAAATATATATTTAAAGGGCTTTTGAATACTAACAATGCGGAAGATATATTCTATACTAAAGAAGATGGTAATGACCCATTCTCCCACATAAAGTATTTCGTGATATTTGGCGTCAATAGAGGCGACACTTTCTAGCATTACAAAAACAATACTCACCAAAATCAAGACGAGTAGGAGCATGTCAAAAAACTTTCCTAATGGTGTGTCTGCCTCGTAAATAATCTCATGGGCTTTCCGGCGCCATGCGGCAAGTTTTTTTGGTTCCTCTAGGTTCATTGTCTAAATGTAGTGAGATTATTTAATATGGCTATTTTGCATCTAAAAAGACAGTCTTTTTTACCTTATTCCGCCTTAAATACGACTGAATAATATGTTGTGCATCTCTATTGTTATCCATGGGTGTGATGATACTCTTTAAAATCTCTGGAGAATTAATCTGGAAATTAAGATTATAAAAACCGAAGCCTTTATAAACACCATCTTCTATCAAAATAACCGAATTTTCGTCTACATCCCTCCCAGTATCGATTATGAGCATGTTTTTTTTGGAATAGCTATTCTGCTCAATAAATGCAAGTACGCGTTGGTTGTAATGCTCAACAGGCTCTTCTTTAATACAAGCCCCGTAGCATTCCTTAATGTCGTATAAAAAACAACTACTCTCAGTTTTGTATATACTCGTTAGTTTTTGACAAAGCTGATGCTTCTGCGTGATTTTATACACCACAGATTTGGCCTGTTGGTAATTTGTAAAAGTTGTTAATGGTTCTTCTTTAGCGTTGGCTTTGTCAATTTTAAGATTAAGATAGCCATCGTCGTCTTTAAAGCTAGACAATTGATAATTATACAGATTTTTTCGCAATGCTCTGTTGTAAATTGGCTTGTTTGCTTTAATTTCTTGTGATTCTTTAAGCTGGGCTATGAGGTCACTACCAGTCTCTTCGTAGGTAACGGCGGTAACTTCTAACTGAATTTTTTTAGATTTTCTGTTATCACTTGTAAAGTGCTGGGTTAGCCGCTTTTTTATGTTCTTGCTCTTGCCGATATATACGATAGTACCGTCTTCGCGATGCATATAATATACGCCAGTAACAGAGGGGGTTTGTTCGATTAAATCTAATAGTTTAGGCTCTAATTGTCGCTTGGGATCTAGGCGTACCGTAGCTTGAATAATTTCTTTTTTTTTGTCTTTTGAAAGCAGGAGTTTAAAGAGGTCTACGGTTGCTTTGGCATCGCCAGACGCCCTGTGTCTATCAGTAATTGGAATGCCTAACGATCTCACCAATTTACCAAGACTGTACGAAGGAAGGTCTGGAATTAGCTTTTTAGAAAGCTCAACCGTACAAAGGGTTTCTTTGTTGAAATCATAGCCCAATCGGTCAAATTCTGTAGTGAGAATACGGTTGTCAAAACTTGCATTGTGAGCTACAAGAATACAGCCCTCAGTAATTTCGATAATACGTTTTGCTACTTCGTAAAACTTTGGAGCTTGACGAAGCATTTCGTTATTTATTCCTGTTAGATTCACTACAAAAGGCTGAATTTTTCGCTCTGGATTTACCAAACTAATAAATTGATCAACAATCTCGTGACCGTCAAATCTATAGATAGCGATTTCTGTAATACCTTCTTCGTTATACTTCCCTCCAGTGGTTTCTATGTCTATAACTGCATACACCTAGCCGTAATTTCGTTCTCCAAAAATTGCACTTCCAATTCTTACCATAGTGCTTCCGCAGGCAATGGCGGTTTCAAAATCGGCACTCATTCCCATCGATAGGCTTGTGAGACCGTACTCATCTTTTAACGAATCGTAAACCTGTTTAATATGCCCAAATTCTGACATGAGTTGTTCGTCTGTAAAGGTCGCCATTCCCATCAAACCAACGATTTTTACATTCGAAAGCTCTTTTAGGGCTTCACTTGTTAAGAGCGGAGCTACATCACAGGCTTCCATTCCAAACTTAGACGCTTCGCTCGCAATTTTAACTTGCAGTAAACATTTAATTTTTCGATCGTGTTTCTTGGCTTGTTTGTCAATTTCGAAAAGCAGCTTTATACTATCAACACCGTGAATTAGGTCTACAAATTGGGCCATATACTTAACCTTGTTTCTTTGTACATGCCCAATCATATGCCACT
>QIIH01000347.1 GCA_003229235.1 Flavobacteriales bacterium
GCATTGCACTTCGCTTCAGAATTTTATGCGGTAAAAGAATTTATAAAAGGCGGAAGCTCTTTAAACAGTATCGAGCTTGACCTTCTGGGCGATTTAACTGGCAAAAAAGTGTTGCATTTACAATGTCATTTTGGGCAAGACACCATTTCACTAGAACGCTTAGGAGCGACTGTAACCGGTGTCGATTTGTCTAATGCAGCTATAGATAAAGCCAACCAATTAGCACAAAAAACAAACAGCAATGCGCGTTTTATTTGCTGCGATTTATACGATTTACCTCAACATTTAGACGAACAATTTGACCTAGTCTTTACTAGTTACGGGACAATTGGCTGGTTGCCAGATATTGAACAATGGGCAAACATAGTTGCTAAATTCACTAAAAATGATGGATGCTTTGTAATGGCCGAGTTTCACCCAATTGTTTGGATGTTCGACGACGATTTTAAACAGGTTAAATACAATTACTTTAACGATGGCCCTATTGTAGAATCCCTTGACGGTACCTATGCTCAAAAAGACGCCGATTTAACTACAGATTGTGTCACATGGAATCATAGCTTATCTTCTGTGATACAATCACTAATCAACAATGAGTTTACTATAAAAACGTTGCAAGAATTTGATTATTCTCCTTACGATTGTTTTTCTCATACTATAGAATTTGAGCCTAAAAAGTTTCGCATAAAAGATATGGACAACAAACTCCCTATGGTTTATGCTTTTAATGCTACATTGGATAAAAAGAGCTAATCATCGGTTTATACGTTGTCGCATGATGCTGATGCATTGCCTGAAACGCAAAAACATCATCGGCTGGGAAACTTGTATCAAAAGTACCTGGAATAGGTTGTCCTACCTGAGGCTGACTATACCCAATATTTGCCTCAGCAGCTTCTTTAAACAATTTGTCCACTAAATCTTTAACAATAAAACTCCATTTCAAATCCTGAGCGGCGTAAATATTTTCAATGGCACTCTTACTATACCACATATGTGGTGCAATGTCTAAAGTATTCTGGATTCGCCATTTAAAACCTTGGTCATTAATTAATACGTTATTAAAGTATTCGTTAAATCCTGTTCCACCTGCTGTGAGTCCAGCATAAGACCACAGCGCCATACTATTTGCTGGCCCAGCTCCATTTAACATGGCATTTAAGTATGCAAACAAGGGAGGAGTTAAGGTTCCTCCTAAACTGTGTCCAGTTACATAAAGGCTTTTTGGGTTTTCAGATTTTAAGAAATCTACTACATTAAGGCCACCTGAACCGTCACTAAGGCTAATCAAATCACTCATTCCATTAAAAGTACCTTGGCTAATCAAAGCACTACTTGGAACCCCCGGAGGGTTGCCTGGCAAGCTGCCAAAAGGTTGTGAAGTACTAACATCAAAGTCTTGCCCTAACCAAGATTCTAAACTCAAGGGATTGGTCCCTCTTATGACGACAAAATATTCTCCCGTTTGTGGATTCTTTGCAACATACATCAAACTATAGGCAACTCCTAGATCGCTTAGATGTTCGAATGGGCCCCAAACAACTTGTAAGTTTGTGTTAGTTGCAACTTGACCCGCAATAGTATTTATATCACTATAAGAGATTACGCAAAGCTCAATGGTTGTATTAGGATAGTAATTATAGTTAGAACTTGAAACTAAATTTTTTAAAAAACTCATAACTTTTAGAATTATATTAATCGATGCTCTCGCACCTATTTGGTTAACCTTGGATACTAAAGTTATTTACTTAAAAATGTTTTAGAGCTATCAAGGCCTATCTTTTTTAATCTAGCTGTTAAGTATTAATTTTTAGCCAAGTATAAACAGGCCTTTAGCACGTAAGTTGTTTAGATCCTTATTTATCATCTCACTTAAATTTTTAAGAAAATAGCAAGTATTAATACGCACGATAACCTTAAATTTGAGATACTAAACGTATTGCAGCCCATAATTTTGTTGCAAATATTGATCATAAAATGGTTCACAATTGAGCCTTGAAGATTTAACAAATGGTATAAAAGCCCCTTAGGAGTAAAAATTATGAGCGATAATTATCAATTGCGTTTCCCTATCGGAGAATATAGCGCACCAGAACAGATTAGCCCCGAACAGCGTGATATATGGATAGCCGAAATCGCAGAATTCCCGACCCAAATAAAACATATAACCAACGGGCTAAGCGAGTTGCAAACCTTGGCAACGTATCGTCCAGGTGGGTGGAACTTACGGCAATTAGTACATCATTGTGCCGATAGCCATTCGCAGGCCTATACGCGCTTTAAACTAGCAATAAGCGAAGACAACCCAGTTATTAAACCCTATAACGAAGCTGTTTGGGCTACATACGCAGATGCCAACGACGCAACGCTAACTCATAGTTTGCATCTACTTGATGGCTTGCACAATCGATGGGCGCAATTTATGCGTACATTTAATGAGCAACAATGGGAGCGACGGTTTGTTCATTCTGAGCACAATAAAAGTTTTAGTTTGTCTGAGACCGTTGGCAACTACGCCTGACATGGAAAACATCATTTGGCTCATATAAAATTGGCTCTAGATTCTTATGAAGGATAGTAACATAATAAACGGGCTTAAAGTTATTGCCATTGTGGCAATTGGTTTAACCTGTTTAGGTTATTGGATTGATTCGGACCCGCCTTACGACAATGTTTGGAATACTGTTTTTGAGTTT
>QIIH01000253.1 GCA_003229235.1 Flavobacteriales bacterium
TTTTTAAAAGTCATTATAAATGTTTGGTTAATTAGCTGTTAACCAAGCTATATTACACTAATTTTAGCACCTAGAAAGTTCCTTTAGCCCAGAAATGCAGAGTTTATGGTCAGCTATTCTTGCCGGTGAAGCAAATAGACCTGGTACATATTCGAAACGCACCCTGCATCTAATGGCTTCATTAGATAAAAAGGACGCAGTGTTATTTACTAAATTGTGCAGTTTTGCATGTATGATTAGCACTCCGACACCTTTAATATTTGATTCACAAAACGAAATATACACAAATAACGGCATTAACTTCAGTTCGCTAAAACATTTAGATGCAATTGGATTAATTAGTTTTGAGTCATTCTCAGGGTATGTAAGAAAAGGATTCGACAAGAATGTAAATGTAGTTTACGGATCAAAGGTAATCACTCTTGAGTTCTCAAACGATGAAAAGAACGATTTAAATATTGGACATGCGATGTTTACAGATGCTGGTTTACAATTAGCGCAATTTTGTCAGAGTAAGATTATCAGCGGTTTTGAGGAATATGTCATGTCCGAATGGATAAAAACTGGTATAAAAAATGCTAATAGAGTGATGTACAAGGGAACTATTATTGAGAACAGCCTCAATAATAAAGATATTTTAAAGAAAGTGAGAATAAATAAAACTTGGAAGGACGGTGATTGGATACTGCACAGTATCTCACTCGATGAGGATCAGATACCTGAACTATCTAACTCCCTAGACAACGGCCCTTGGTATATCCATCTTTGGTATCAAGGTAAGGACGATGT
Organism: Flavobacteriales bacterium; assembly: GCA_003229235.1. GTDB lineage: Bacteria > Bacteroidota > Bacteroidia > Flavobacteriales > Flavobacteriaceae > Gilvibacter. The sequence goes on from QIIH01000253.1 coordinate 790, forward strand.
AAAAGTAATATATAAAGATAAAGTTTTTGATATTAAATTTTCTGACAAATCGACATGGACGGATGCTGTTGAACATGGAAAGACACTAGGGATTCCAGAAGAACAATTAGATTTTCCAATTGATTAGGGAGTTCCGCTTGCGCGCGTATTGGGTGGACTGAGGTAAGAAGCGAATACTTGGAGCTTTGCAAGATCTTGACAGCAATTTTATGAGTAAAGCGAAATAAAATGGCGACAAGGTGTACAGTTCCTGTAAGGAAAGCGCAATATGATTTACTCGTACGTTTAGTAAAATCCACTAAAAATTTATCACAAAACTCCAACCGAAGCCACAAAGCGAACCACGAGAACACCGAGTAGGCAACACGAGCGTTCCGATTTGTTAATTGCAATCGTTCCGCGATTGTTGTTCAAAAAAGGTTTGAGTGAAGGTTACTATCTCTCCGTAAATTGAAACTTCTGTAAAAACCCTTTTAGTAACGCCCGTAATCATGTGATGGCATGAAATAAATCTACCAAATTTAATTAGAGAGAATTCTGCTAACTGTTGCGTCGACAAGAATCTTCATAGTGTCAAAGATTTTAAGATTTTGATGTTGTGGAATTAGTAAGCCCCACTAGGATAACATCCAAGCGGGGCTATGTGATACATGGTTGATGTATCACATCATGCACATGTCGTCTTCCGACAGCGGGTTGAAGCGATGAAAGATTGCAGACTGGTTGTCGACATGGTCGGAAATCTCTACCTTCTGACGCAAACTGTATACGTGTCGGCGGATTTCCAGAATTACCTTGTCGGCAATCTTGTCACGGTCGAAGTCGAATGCATCGTGGATTTCGACCCGGATGTTGTACTGACCAATCTTGACCTCCATGACACCTGGAATGACGACGATAGCAACCGCGAGAGAGAACGCCTTCGGCGAGTTCTCCAGAGTAGCCTGGACGCCGCGCCATTCACTGGCCCAAGGGTCATGTCCGGGCATGCACTCGACGGTGTTACAAATGCCGTCGATAGCGTTGATGATGCGTGTGGTATGCCATTCCCGAATTTTGGAGTTCGGGAAAACTTGACGGATTATACGCTTCTGAACTTTGGTCATTTTGTACTCCTTTTTGCTGACTTAACGAAATAACGAAATCTGATTAGCATCCTATAACATATATTGAAATTGTCAAGTGCCACGCAATAGCTAATAGAAAGCGTATTACTATACCAAAAGACACCACATTTTTCATTGGATGCAATATCGGTCATAACTTTTTATAGTCTGATATACTAATTTTATGAAGAAATTACCTAAACTTTCTAAGAGCGACAAGGTTGCCTATATCTCCAAGTTTTGTGGCACCAGCTGTATTTCCTGATGTTTATGAGCTTGTTTGCAAAGAATTCGCGAAAAGTTATCCTTGAAACTGTTCGCAGGTATAATAAAGATATACCCGTGGTACAAAATATGGATTTCGGGCATACAGAGCCTCAAATTCCAATGCCTTATGGGAATAACATTCGTTTTGACTCAAAAGAAAAGCGTACATTCGCAACTTTTTAAATCTTTAAATAAAAGAGATTAAAAAAGTGTATATGATAGTTTTATTCCAGTTTGTGCGTACGCTCGTAGAAGCTCATCATATATGGGTCTTTTTATCATTGCAGACACATCAAAATCTTGAGATTGGCGTACCCATTGTCTTTTGATATATAGTGCGTCTGTGAGTACTTTTTCATTTTCTTCTTGTATTTTATCCGTTTTTTCTTGAATTGATATTAAGCCTGCATACTTTGTCCCTTTAAAAAGTTCTATAGTCAAATCTGTGGGAATTTTTTCAGTATATATTATTGATTTTAATATAGTCATAATACTATCCGTCCTCTTTTCTGGTTGTTTTATTTGCT
>QIIH01000302.1 GCA_003229235.1 Flavobacteriales bacterium
CACTAGGGCCAAGGATTGGTAAATTTTTCCAAGTAAGCGTTCCGTCGTAGACGTCATAAAGCCCATACAAAAGGTGTAACAAAGTGCTTTTACCACTGCCGCTTTCTCCCAAGATTGCCAAATGCTCTCCCTTAGAAAGGTTAAAGGAAAAATTCTTTAAAACAGGAGTAGCTGGCTTGTATCCAAATGTGTTTATTGAGATTTGAAGCATTGCTATAAAAAACCCCAGGCGAACCTAGGGGATTAGATTAATCTTTGATTTCGCTGTTTACCTTTTCTGGCAAAACTCGATATCCCATATTATACAAGGTAAAGCCAAAAATATCGGTATAGAGATCGATAGTCTTACTAACTGGAGTCCCAGCACCATGACCTGCATCTGTCTCAATGCGTATCAAGGTAGGATTTGGCCCCGCTTGTTTTTCTTGCAATTCTGCAGCAAATTTAAAACTATGCGCAGGTACAACTCTGTCGTCGTGATCTCCTGTTGTGACAAGAGTCGCAGGATATTCGACACCAGCTTTTACGTTATGCACAGGACTATAACCCTTAAGATATTCGAACATTTCTTTAGAATCGTTGGCAGTACCGTAATCGTATGCCCATCCTGCGCCAGCCGTAAAAGTGTGGTATCTAAGCATGTCCATAACACCTACAGCAGGTAAGGCTACCTTCATTAAATCTGGACGTTGGGTCATAGTTGCCCCAACTAATAAGCCTCCGTTTGAGCCTCCACGAATTGCCAAATAATCGCTTGAGGTATACTCATTATCAATTAAATATTCTGCGGCAGCGATAAAATCGTCAAACACATTTTGCTTTTTCATCTTTGTTCCCGCATCGTGCCATTGTTTGCCATATTCGCCACCACCACGTAAATTGGGAACAGCATAAACCCCACCTTGCTCCATCCAAACGGCGTTGGCTATGCTAAAGCTGGGAGTTAGGCTAATATTAAAACCACCATACGCATATAAAATTGTAGGGTTCTTTCCGTTTTTATCCAGTCCTTTTTTATACGTAATAATCATTGGAACTTTGGTTCCGTCTTTAGAAGCATAAAAGACCTGTTCGCTCGTATAATTGTCTGGGTTAAAATCGATTTTAGGTTTGCGATATACACTGGTAATACCATCTCTAGCATCGTATTTATAAATACTCGAAGGAGTGGTATAGTTTGTAAAGCTGTAATAAAGATCGTTTTCTTCTTTTTTAGACCAAAACCCACCTGCGCTACCAATACCAGGAAGCTCTACCTCACGAACTTGAGTACCGTCATAATTGTATTGGATTACTTTTGAAACAGCATGCACCATATATTCTGCAAAAATATAACCAGCGCCTGTACTTGGGCTTAAAACATTTTCTGTTTCTGCAATTAAATTCACCCAATTTTCTATGGCTGGGTTTGCTGCATTTACAGTTACGATTCGTTTGTTAGGGGCGTCTTTGTCTGTCACTAAATATAGCGTCGAGCCATCGTTGTCTATTAAATAAGTATTAGAATCTGGCTCTGGCACGATAGTTAATAACGGGCTAGAGGGGTCGTCTAAATCTTTAATAAACAAGCGGTTTCCAGAAGTTGATACAGAAGCAGATATCGTTAAATATTTATTATCCTCACTCACTCCACCACCAACATAGCGATGTTTTTCTTGCTCGGTTGCGCCAAAAATCACTTCGTCTTCGCTTTGAGGCGTTCCTAGTTTATGGTAATATAATTTATGTTGATCTGTCATTGCAGAAAGCTCACTACCATCGGGCTTGTCGTAACTTGAATAGTAGAATCCTTCATTTTTATACCAGGAAATTCCACTGAACTTTACGTCGATAAGAGTGTCTTCTATAATTGTTTTAGACTCAGCATCCATTATTAAAATTTTACGCCAGTCGCTCCCTCCTTCAGAAATACTATATGCCGCTAAATTCCCATTTTTCGAAAAACTAAGCCCGCCTAAAGAAATAGTTCCGTCTTCTGTAAAGGTATTCGGGTCTAAAAAGACTTGAGCTGTCGAGGGGTCTTCCTTCGTTTTAAAACGATAGATTGCACTTTGATTCTGTAAGCCATCATTTTTATAAAAATAGGTATAGTCGCCTTCTTTAAATGGCGCAGATACTTTCTCATAGTTCCATAATGTGGATAAACGCTCTTTTAGCTCTTCTCTAAATGGAATAGTATCTAAAAATGAATTGGTCACTTCGTTTTGAGCAATAACCCATTCCTCGGTCTCTTTGCTGCGATCATCTTCTAACCAGCGATACGGGTCAAGTACTTGCTCGCCAAAATAGGTGTCAACAGAATCTGCTTTTTTGGTTTTGTGGTAGTTCACAAGGATGGGGTCTTCTTTAGGTTCTTGCTTACAGCTAACTAATATTAATACGACTAATAATAGGTTTAAATTCTTCATGCGGAAGTGTTTATAAATTAAGAATTTAAAGGTAGTAAAATCTCAGCTTTCCAAGCGACAAACCTATTAGGGCTAATCTTAATTTATAAAAAGAGGGCTATAAGACTTCCAATACTTTACGATAAGGATAGCATTGAGTACTGTAATTACTAATGCAATCCAAATTCCAGGTAAATCTAAAAACAGATGAAACAGAGAAATATTAGCGCTAATAGGGACCAAAAGCAATAGTGCAAACGGCACCCATTTATTAAATATTAA
>QIIH01000110.1 GCA_003229235.1 Flavobacteriales bacterium
TATGGGTAAGACTATCCGGATCTGGCAATTCGTAATCTGCATTTGGAACAGCTTCAAAGGGTTCTTTCCAATGATTACCACTATAAAAATTACCGGTAAGAGTTGAGTCTGTTAGGTGTCCTGTAAATAAAAAGGCATGCGCTCCGTCGAAAGTAGAGAGCTTTAAAGAATCTCCCGACATTACACCTTCTAAATAGCGATAATCTCCCGTTGTGGTTTGAATATTTCCAATGACCCTTGATCCCTGTTGAGTAAAAATCCCCTTAGCGATATAGCTTTCTGTACTATCATTAGGGCTAAAAACCATTTCCCAAACCCCTTGAACATTTTTTGTAGCCGCTTTGGTGTTTAAAAATCGCTCTTGTTTTCCGTGAACCATAGTAAATGGAACAACCCTATCTAAACTCGCTTTGATGAACTGTCCAGTAATTTTATTTTTCGTAAATATACCTTTAAAAACACCTTCAAAAATAGGATGATTGATTACAATAGAATCATCGATAATCTCAATGTCCTCGATATATACACGCTCTACTGCGTTGCTAATTACGATTTTATTATTAGCGGTTACCTCAAAGATAAAAGGCAACATTTCACTGTCTTGAACCTCTAAAGTTGCGCGCCACTCACCCTGTTTTAAAGTGGATGATTTCTCTGAACAAGAAAGAATTAAAATACTAAAAAGCACTGCTATAAAAAGTCTCATAAAAAATATTTGATAAACACTAAGTCTAAAGTTATAAAAGTACTTACAAAAAACGGGTTAAATGCTATCTTTGCAGCCAGCAACGAATTATTTGCAACATGAAGATTTCCTATAATTGGCTAAAACAGTTTATTAATATAGATTGGGAGCCCGCTCAAACAGGCGAACTATTAACAGATCTTGGTCTAGAAATAGAGGGTATTAGCCGCTTTGAATCGATTCTGGGAGGACTCGAAGGAGTTGTTATAGGTAAGACTATAAGCTGTGAACAGCACCCCAATGCAGATCGCCTTAAACTTATTAAGGTAGATATTGGCGCGGCAAAACCTTTACAAATTGTTTGTGGAGCACCCAATGTTGCCCAAGGACAAACCGTCCCTGTTGCAACAATAGGAACGACTTTATACGATGCCGATGGTAAACCTTGGACAATAAAAAAAGGTAAAATAAGAGGCGAAGAGAGTCATGGAATGATTTGTGCCCAAGACGAACTTGGATTGGGCGACGGTCACGATGGGATTATGGTTCTGGACGATACTTTAAAAGCAGGCTTACCAGCTAGTAAAGTGTTTGATGTAGAGATAGATCATGTTTTTGAAATTGGCCTAACTCCAAACCGAGCCGATGCGATGAGTCATTTAGGAACTGCTAGAGATTTAAAAGCAGGGCTTTTACAGAAAGAGATTAATATTGAACTAATAACCCCCTCTAATACTAACTTTAGAGTAGATAACCGCACTAACAAAATTACAGTGAGTGTCGAAAACCCAGAACTATCACCTCGATATTGCGGGCTAACAATCTCTGATATATCAGTTGCCCCCTCTCCTACTTGGTTACAAAACAGATTAAATGCAATTGGTATCACTCCAAAAAACAATATCGTTGATGTGACTAATTATGTATTACACGACTTAGGACAGCCACTCCACGCTTTTGATGCAGTTAAAATCACCAAAAATAAAATTGTTGTTAAGACTGTAAAAGAAGGAACCAAATTTGTAACCTTAGACGGAGTAGAGCGCACTTTAAGTAGTGAAGATCTTATGATCTGTGATGCAAAAAGACCGCTTTGTATTGCTGGTGTACTTGGAGGTGAGCATAGCGGTGTAACCGAGCAAACAACATCGATCTTTTTGGAAAGCGCATTTTTTGATCCAGTGAGTGTTCGCAAAACGGCAAAGAGACATGCCTTAAACACCGACGCATCATTTAGATTCGAACGTGGTATTGATCCCAATGTCACAGAATATGCCTTAGTGCGAGCGGCTCTTTTAATACAGGAATTGGCAGGTGGCGAAATCACTAGTGATGTAATTGACGTATACCCCAAAAAGATTAAGGATCATCAAGTTGTGCTTAGCTTTGATTATGCCAATAAGCTAATTGGGCAAGAAATTCCACGAGAAACGATAAAAGCGATCTTAAATTCTTTAGACATAAAGATTAACAATGTAACCGAGACTGGTATCGGAATGACGATCCCTGCCTATCGCAATGATGTTACCCGCGAAGCGGATGTGGTTGAAGAAATTTTACGAGTATATGGCTACAACAATATTAATGCAGGCACAAAAATTAATGCCTCTGTGGCCAACACTGCCAAGATAGAAGATTACAAAATTCAAGATGTAGTGTCCAACCAATTGGTATCACTTGGTTTTCATGAAATGTTAGCCAATTCGTTAACCACCCCAGCACATCAACAATTATCTAGCGAGATAGACGCTAACCAAGGTATTTTAATGCTTAATCCACTAAGTAACGAACTTTCTGTATTACGACAATCTATGTTATTTTCTTGTCTCGAAGCCGTCGCTTATAATAAAAACAGAAGAGCGCAAGAAATAAAGCTTTTTGAGTTTGGCAAAACATATAGCCTACAAAATGGCCAACGAGAAGAGAAACCGCATTTAACATTAGTACTCTCTGGCAACAAATCTAACGACCATTGGTATC
>QIIH01000189.1 GCA_003229235.1 Flavobacteriales bacterium
ACTGTAACTGGTGCTGGTTTTGCCTCTCAGCCAAAAATGATTGGCGTTTCGCCAGACGATGCAGCCCGAGTTTATGTAGTTGAGGCCAACAATGGTGTTTTTGGCGGGTTCTTTTACTCGACCAATAGTGCTGTTAGCTTTTCAGAAAGAGCACATGCTGGACAAAATTATTTTGGATATGAGGTAGATGCAACCGATACTAATGGACAAGCTCCAAGAGATATGGACATAGCAGTCAATCCGAACGATGCCGACGATGTCTTTATCGCAGGAATTTTGGCTTGGCGATCTACAGATGCGGGAGTTAATTTTAGCTGTACCTCAGGTTGGGCTATTTTCGAATCTACAGGTAATAATGTGGGATATTGTCATGCAGATATTGATATTATGCATTATGACCCCAATGGTAAGTTGTATGTGGGTTCTGACGGTGGAATTTTTGTTGCTAACAATCCTTTGGGAGCAATTAGTACAAGCTTTTATACAGATTTAACAGCTGGCTTAGGAATACGTCAATTTTATAAAATTGGACTTTCACAAAGTGATCCAGTGATAATTACTGGAGGCTCTCAAGATAATGGAACTTCTGTTTTAACGCCGGCTGGTGAATGGCGCGACTGGTTAGGTGCCGATGGTATGGAGTCTTTTGTAGATAAAGATAACAACAATATTATGTATGGTACTACCCAGCAAGGGCAATTGTATCGTACTGTAAATGGCGGTGTTACGTATTCTAATTTGTCGGAGCCAGGTCCTGGTTTTGGTAATTGGGTAACGCCTTTTGAGCAAGACCCAAATGTGAGCAACACTATTTACGTTGGCTACAATCGTGTATACAAATCAACTAATTCGGGAGGAAGTTATACAGCCGTTTCACAAACATTCTCTAATTATCTAGATAATCTTAAAATAGCCCCGAGCGATAGTGATATTATGTGGGCTTCATGGGGTGCATCAAAGTATAGAACGACAGACGGTGGGGCGACTACCTGGGCTTCGATTACCGGAACAGCCGGAACAATTAACTCGATTGCAATTAATCCTAACGATCCTAACAAAGTAGCAATCGCTACAACCTTTGGAGGAGCACGAGTGTATGTAACTTTAAATGGTGGAGCAACTTGGATAAACTACAAAAAGAATTTACCTGCATTCGAGGCATTGTCTGTAGTCTGGGATGATACTTCTGTTAATGGGCTTTACGTAGGTATGAATTATGGCTTATTTTATATAGACGACACCTTTACAGATTGGCAAGTATACAATACAAACCTGCCAAATGTGATTATTAACGAATTAGAAATTAATAATGTTAACGGCAGAATCTACGCTGCTACTTATGGGCGTGGAGCTTGGTCTTCGCCAGTTTATGAGAATGTTTTAAGTACAGAAGACAATGCTTTTGAGCAATTGGTACAATTATACCCTAACCCAGCTAATAATGAGGTTACTCTAAAATGGCCTGCAAGCTCGGAGTTAGACGTACAAGTATTTGATATTAACGGGCGTTTACTGATAAATTTAAAAAATCAGTTTGTGCAAGGTCAATTCACTTTAAATATTGCCAGATTATCGCCAGGGGTTCACTTTGTGAGACTCTCAAGCGAAGGCAGTACTATAGTAAAGAAGTTAATTGTAAACTAAAGCTTAACATTAGCGCTATTTAAAAGGCTTCAGGATATCTATTATCCTGAAGCTTTTTTTATATTTATGCCCATGGAGTTTTCCTCTAAACTTTTAGAAAATGCTGTAGACGAAGTATCAATGCTGCCAGGGATTGGTAAGCGTACGGCCCTGCGATTGGTATTACATTTGTTAAAGCAGCCTACAGGGCAAACCTTGCGATTGAGTGAGAGTTTGGTAGCACTGAGAGAAACCATACAGTTTTGTTCTAATTGCCACAATGTTTCGGACTTGGCGCTCTGCGAAATTTGCAGCAATCCAAATAGAGACGGGTCTATAGTGTGTGTTGTAGAAGACATACGCGATGTAATGGCAATCGAAAATACAAGTCAATTTCGTGGTAAATATCATGTGTTAGGAGGTAAAATTTCTCCTATGGACGGAATTGGTCCTAGCGATCTTTATATAGACTCTTTAGTAGCAAAAGCGAGTTCGGGCGTTGTAAAAGAGGTGATTTTCGCAATGAGCTCGACTATGGAAGGCGATACCACCAACTTTTACATCTTTAAGCAATTAGAAGCGCTCCCTGTAAAAATGACGACTATTGCCAGAGGAATCTCTGTAGGAGACGAACTCGAATATGCAGATGAGGTTACCTTAGGCAGAAGTATACTCCACAGAATTCCTTTTGAGAATTCCTTAAAAAATTCGGAATAGTGAAGCTAACTGTAATTATTCTTAATTACAATGTCGCACCATTTTTGCGACTCTGTTTGCAGTCTGTACAACAGGCAACATCCGAGCTCAACGCAGAAATTATAGTAGTAGACAATGCTTCGAGTGACGATTCGGTGGGTATGGTTAAGGAGTTTTTTCCTAATGTAAATCTTATCGAAAGCCCTGAAAATAATGGCTTTAGTGCAGGGAACAATCTTGGGGTTGCAGCTGCCAAAGGCGATTATATCTGTTTGCTCAACCCAGATACTGTAGTGGGTAAAAACTGTTTTAAAGATGCCTTGCAATTTGCCGAATCTAAAAAA
>QIIH01000152.1 GCA_003229235.1 Flavobacteriales bacterium
TTTATTTTTTTTAATGGTGTTCGTGAACCTCCTTTGTCGGTTTCTTGCCATATTTTCTTAAATTAACTAGTTAGTCTTTCAAAAATCTGACATCGAATTGAATAAAAATACATCTAAACTGTAAACAAATCTTAGGTCGAATTCAGGTTATTAAACCCTATGGTAGCGTTGTCGCTAAAAATGTCTTTGCTAAAGGCTAGGTTTGAAGAAAACAACCCTTCAGTCTCAGATTGCGCATTGTTGCTAGGGCCTCTATAAAACCCATTTGTCTGCATATCAATTTTTGCAGGTAGTAAGTGTCAAACAGATTGATGGCAAAAGGTTTCTCATGGTTGGTTTTTGCGGTATTTGACCGCAAAACTACCTCTAAGTTTAACCCAGCTTCGGCATTGTTTTGTTAATTATCTCGCAGTTTTCTTAAAAATTTGTGAACGTTGTCTACAGGCCTGCCAACTATTGCAAATTCTGAGGATTCCAAGATTGGACGTTCAATTAATTTAGGGTGTTGCACCATTGCTTCTATAATGGCTGAATTGCTTAGCTGCTTGCCTTTAAAGTCTTGTTTCCAAATTGTTTCTCCGGTTCTTATCAAATCAATGGGCGAAATTTCTAACTTATTGAGAAGGGCCTCAATTTCTTTAATGTTTAACGCGTTCTCTAAATAGTAGCGAACGTCAAATGCTAGCCCGCTTTCTTCTAAAAACTGATGCGCTTCTCTAGATTTTCGGCAACGAGAGTTATGGTAAATCGTAATCACTAGTTGTTCATTTTAAGGAGGGTTTCAAGTTCTAAGGTATAATCGTATTGCAAGTCTTCGTGTAGCGTAGCAATTCGCTTTTCGGCTAATGATAATTGACTAAAGTACATATTTGACAAAACCTTATTTGTAAATATAGTAGGTTCGAATTCACTCATGCGATAACAAAAATGCAAGAGCAACTCGACTTCTGTTTCTTTGGTGTTGGAGTAGCGTATATAGCGCTTGAGTTCTCTAAGGGCTTTGCGCATACTCTTTTTAATAAAATAATAGCTACTCGTATTAATAGTTTCTAACTTTTGGTCTAAGTCTTGCTGAACAGCAGTTATATAACTCTGTTCGTCGTCTGCTTCGAAGAGCAAATAGGAGAGGAGCTCTTTGTTCTCTTTTTTAAATTTGGTGAGTCGCAAACATAGTGCGAGCAATTCCTCAGACGAACGATGCGCTAGTTCTTTTTTGATCTCTGCTACAGAAGCTGGTTTCATATTTTAAACACGTGTAAAATTCGTAATAAGGCTCGCATGCTGCGGAAAACTCAATAATAATGTATCGCGATTGGCCAAATCGAAATCGGCAAAATCGAATCCCGGTGCAACTTGACAACCCAAAAACGAAAAACCGTCTGCTTTTTTAACCTCGGCAGCAAACCAAACTTGCGCTGGCACTGTAAATTGGGGTTCAATCCCATTTTCGATATCCAATCCTAACAGTTGTGACGAATAATTTCCCTCCTCGTCTATTATATGAATACACAAAGGCGCACCTGAATAAAAATGCCAAGTTTCGTCTTGATTGATTTTATGAAAAGCAGAAAAACTAGCTTCAGTTAATAAAAAGTAAATGCTAGTAGCATAATTCCGATCTCCTATAAATTGAGATGGTAAAACCTGATTTGGAATTACTCCTTCACTGCGATACACCTCTTTGTAGAATCCACCTTCAGGATGCACTTTCAAATCTAAGCTCGTTATTATGTTGTCTGCTTGCTGCATATCAATTTTTAGGGAACAGACTCGCGTCGATATTCGGAACAATTTTTAAGGCGTTTTTATAGTATACTTTTTTAAGCACTTCGTCTGGTAAGTCTAGGCCATACATTGCCCAATAGGCATGGTATTTCTTATGATAAGGAAAATACTCATCTGCAGATTCTAAAACTCTAAAATAAGTTGGGAATTCGTCTGGTTTCCAACTGTCTTTCCCAAATAAAATTCGGTCTTGATACTTTATAAAAAATGCTTTGGCAAAACGTGGTTGTCTGCCAAGTTCTGCAATAATAGCAGCAATCCCAACATACATATTAGGTATTTCATCTAGTAATTTTCCTAGAGTGCCTAGGTCGTTGGCATACCAGCCCATATGGGCATTAATAAAGTTTGTGCCAGGGTTCTTTTTGAATATAGAATGCTGCTCGGCCATTAACTGCTCCCAAGGCACTGGATTGTCTGCTCCGCGTTTTCTGTTAGGTCTGGTTTTGAGTTCTAACCAACGTTCGTTATCGCCATCATATTTGTCCCAAAAAGATTTAGGGTCTGCCGTATGAATAAGTACGGGGATTCCTAACTCCCCGCAAGTTTGCCAGATAGCATCTAAACGCGAATCGTTAACCCGAATTCGATTCCCGTCAGAATCTTTATTTCGTAGGCCTAAACTCTTATAAATTTTTACACCACTAGCGCCATTTGCTACGTCTGTCTTTAGCTGTGCCACAGCATTTTCTGTCCAGCCTTTGGTTCCGAAACCCTTAAAATCGATATTGTGAAAAACGATAAATCTCCCAGGATAATTGGTGTCGGCATTTGCTATTGCGGCTATTAAATTTTCCCCAGAGCGACCACTCAAATTAACCATCACTTTTAAGTTTAACGTATCCATGGCAGCGATTAC
>QIIH01000271.1 GCA_003229235.1 Flavobacteriales bacterium
ACTTTGTATTATCGAGGCGATGAAGTTATTTAACGAAATCGAATCAGAGATTTCTGGTAAAATCGTTAAGATTCTAGTAGATGATTCTTCTCCAGTTGAGTTTGATCAACCACTATTTTTAGTAGACCCATCTTAAGTTTTAATTTATTAAAAACACCCAATATTTTATTGGTAAATTAAGAATGGTAACATAGTAAACACTCGATTATGTTTAAAAAAGTTTTAATAGCAAATCGCGGAGAAATCGCGCTAAGAATAATTCGAACCTGTAAAGAAATGGGGATTCAAACGGTTGCAGTGTACTCTACTGCAGATGCCGAAAGCCTTCATGTTCGCTTTGCAGACGAAGCCGTTTGTATTGGGCCGCCCTCTAGTGCCGAATCGTATTTAAAGATTTCTAATATTATTGCGGCCGCTGAGATCACAAATGCAGATGCAATTCATCCTGGTTATGGATTCTTATCAGAAAACGCTAAGTTTTCTAAGATATGTGAAGAGCATCAAATTAAATTTATTGGCGCCTCGGCAGATATGATCAATCGCATGGGAGATAAAGCCTCGGCCAAATCGACAATGATAGAAGCGGGTGTTCCTTGTGTTCCTGGTAGTGTAGGGATAATTCCTGATTTTAAAACTTGTAAAAAAGTAGCCAAGCAAACTGGCTATCCAGTTATGCTTAAGGCGAGTGCTGGGGGAGGTGGAAAAGGAATGCGTGCGGTTTGGAAAGAAGACCAACTGCAAGATGCTTGGGATTCAGCCAGACAAGAGAGTAAAGCTGCTTTTGGGAACGACGATATGTATATAGAAAAACTAATCGAAGAGCCACGCCATATCGAAATACAAATAGTTGGAGACAGCACAGGCCGAGCCTGTCATTTGAGTGAACGCGATTGTTCTGTACAACGACGTCATCAAAAATTAACCGAAGAAACACCGAGCCCTTTTATGACCGATGAGCTACGGGAAGCGATGGGAAAAGCAGCGGTTTTGGCTTCGGAGTACATTAAATATGAAGGCGTTGGAACTGTCGAATTTTTGGTAGACAAACACCGCAATTTCTATTTTATGGAAATGAACACCCGTATTCAGGTAGAGCATCCTATAACAGAACAAGTGGTAGATCACGACTTGATTAAAGAGCAAATTATGGTTGCTGCAGGGATTCCAATTTCTGGTAAAAATTATTTACCTCAACTACACTCTATTGAGTGCAGAATCAATGCAGAAGATCCATTTACGGACTTTAGACCTTCACCAGGCCGTATCACAACTTTACATGCACCAGGAGGACACGGAGTTAGATTAGACTCTCATGTATATGCCGGCTATGTAATTCCACCAAATTATGATTCGATGATTGCAAAACTCATTACAACGGCTCGGACAAGAGAAGAGGCTATTGCTAAAATGAAACGCGCCTTAGACGAATTTGTAATCGAAGGGATAAAAACCACCATCCCATTCCACAGACAACTTATGGACGACCCTATCTATGTTTCTGGAGAGTACACTACAGCGTTTATGGACGATTTTGTAATGGACGATCAATATAATGAGTAAGTTAACACTCCAGCTTTCGCTGGAGTGTTTTATACCCTGAGCTCAAAAATAAAAACGCTTTGCCACTATCTTATTGGGAATATAAAACATGGTTAGCAGACATCGATTTTGCCGTTGTTGGAAGCGGAATTGTTGGGCTAAGCTGTGCTTTAGAACTTCGTAAAAAACATCCTTCCACAAAGATTGTTGTCTTCGAAAAAGGAATGCTACCCGCTGGGGCCAGCACTAAAAATGCCGGCTTTGCTTGTTTTGGCAGCCTATCAGAAATCTTAGACGATTTAAATTCCCATTCAGAGCAGGAAGTGCTTGCCCTCATAAAAGATAGAGTAAATGGGCTACAATTACTTAGAGAAAACTTAGGCGACTCTAACTTAGGATTTAAACAATTTGGCGGATACGAGTTATTTGCAGATTCGCAGAAGGAATTGTTTGATACTTGTGCTTCGAAATTGACAGAAATTAACACTTTGCTAGCCACTATATTTAGACGCCCGGTGTTTTCTGAAAGGCCAGATTCTTTTGGGTTTTCAAACTGTAATTCGACCTTGATTTACAATGCTTTCGAAGGACAATTAGACACTGGAATGATGATGAAGGGCTTACTTGATAAGGCTAGGCGAGAGAATATCATCATTATTAATAGCGCCCTAATTGACAGTATTCAAGACGATTTAACTGGGGTAGGTTTTAGGTTGAACCAAACAATTGAATGCCGAGCTAACAAAATGCTAGTGGCCACAAACGGCTTTTCTAAAGAACTTTTAGACGTCCAATTATCGCCAGCGAGGGCACAAGTGGTTATTACAAAACCTATAAAGGATTTACATATTCGAGGTACGTTTCACTTAGATAGAGGGTATTATTATTTTCGCAATATTGACGATAGAATCTTATTTGGAGGGGGCAGAAATCTAGACTTAGAAGGCGAAAAAACTACCGAGCAGGGTCTTACCGATTTGATTCAAAACGAATTAGAACGTATCCTCTCACATACTATTTTACCAGGTAAAGACGTTCACATAGAACGACGCTGGAGTGGGATTATGGGAATTGGCACCAAAAAGAGGCCTA
>QIIH01000412.1 GCA_003229235.1 Flavobacteriales bacterium
CATAGCTGCAGCATTTGCAGTTAACAAGAGGTCTACTTTTTCTGAAACAGGCACTTCTTTAAAGTCTTTTACAATTGGTGTTTTCCAAGATACTTCGCCATGTGAAGCCACCGGCGCCAATCTTACAGGCTCTTTCTGAATTCTAGAATTTGCCTTTGCAATAGAAACAGCTTGCAATGTTGCAACCTTAATTGCATCTTCGGTGACACTATTAGTCGATGCAAATCCCCAAGTTCCGTTAACAATAACACGTATCCCGATTCCAAAAGATTCTGTATTCACTACGTTTTGTACTTTGTCTTCGCGCGTAAATACATATTGGTTTAAATAGCGCCCAATTCTTGCATCGGCATACGTTGCTCCAGCAGATTTGGCCGTATTTAGTGCTACATCGGCCATGTTCTTCTTAAGTAGAATACCCATGCCAGGATTTAGGAGTGCTTCTGCCGAGATATTATTTCCTAGCAGCAGGGACGGCATCATTAATGCGCCGGCTCCAAGCCCAGTGTATTGAATAAATTTTCTTCTTTCCATAAGAGAGATATATTGTTTGGTTATTAATAGAAAATAGCTGCAACCTTAATTTGAAATAAGAAAATAAGATCGATCTAAGTTGATTGATGCATTGATAAAAAAGAATCTTGAAAAGCTGCCTTTTTTAATAATCGCTATGTAATTTAAAAATATTATCACGAACCACAAAAAATTATACTTGCAACTATCTTCCAAAATTGGCTAGAAGCCCTAATTTAACGTCGCCTTAACATTATCGAGCGCTGTTTTCGAAGAAAACCAGATGTCTGGAAGACATTTGAGCGAGATAGCCGCGATAGCGGAAAACACAAATCTGATTATTCTAAAGACAGAAGACCCTTAACAAATAATTCTTTTTTCAGGCACATCCTCGAGCGCTGTTTTCGAAGAAAACCAAATGTCTAGCAGACATTTGAGCGATGTACCCGCGCTAGCGGAAGGCACAAATCTGATTATTTTAAAGACAGAACACCATTAACAAATAATCTCTTTTTCAAGCACATACTCGAGCGGTGTTTTCGAAGAAAACCTGTGAACTCCCTTTTATCTTTCTTTATTGCTGTCGACAGCTTCTATATTGGCAGCAAACACTAATCCTTCTTCAACTTTTTTTTTGCTTGCCCAAAAATAAGTAGATAAAAAAAGGGCAGTCATCTCGCAACTGAATGATTGCTGCTCGCTCTGCCAGCTGGAGCTCAAACATGCCGCTCAACGTGCCCGCCTTTGGCGGATCCCTAACGCATATCTTTCTGTCCTTCGGAGCTTTTGCGTTGTCTCATTACTAACACGTTATTATTCTCATACTTTTTTCCATTGCTGAAAAAAGTATGCAAAAAAATCTAGCCCCTTACTATTGTGTTTTTGCACTCCTTCGTAAACAAGCAACGAAGTTGTACAAAACCCTGCGCATTATCGAGAGATGTTTCGAAGAAACCAAATGTCCTGTGGGCATTTGAATGAGATACCCGCGACAGCGGCTTACGAGGAACTATTTTTGCCATCGAACGCCCACCGCCAGCTGGCCCCTCGTGTAAATGTCCACAGGACATTTTATAATCACTCGGTCCTGCTTAGTACCCACGCTTCGCAGACGGGGCGTTCAAGGTGTCAATGTTAAATACTGCGTAGGATGCACACGTTCGGCGATAGTTGAATGCGTCAAGGTCTCTTCAGAATAAATATTAAAAACAAATAACACACAGCAATTTAAATCTGTCGAAGTAGCATCACCACCGAGAGCTGTTCGGTTCGATGTTGTGTGCCGATATCTGCAAGCAATGAGCTAGGCGATTTGCGCCAGCAGGAGCACACAACTCAGAAAGGTCGAGGGGTTTAACTCGAAGAGGTAAAGGTGATTTCGGATGAGACTAGAGTTTTTCGCATACTTTTTTGGGCAATGCAAAAAAGTATGAATGAAATATGTCTTGCTTGCCTGAATGGGTACGAAGTGCAAAGGCGGGCTTGCCCGAATGGGCACGAAGTGGATAGGCGGGAGGACTATTGGCGAAGATACCTGCAATGCAGCAAGCCATCGCTACCTTTTATTATTTATCTAAAAGGCCAACCTAACCTGTAATTTGGCACTCATGTAAGCCAAAAACCATTTTGAGGTTACTAGCAACCCACCCTTGCTGCCTCCGTCTCAAAAATATAATTTGTTCCTCGGTAATACTCGTAATACCTGACGTTTTTGGTTTAAGAGTTTAAACTTCTGTTAAACAAAATTCGGAGTTATTTTAAATTAATACCTTTGTGATTAGTATGAAGCAGATATTCCATAAACTATTATCCATGTTAATGGCATTTGTAGTGTTATTCTCTACGATGTCGTTTACGATAAATATGCATTATTGTGGTGATACTTTAGTAGAAACTTCTGTGTTTCACAAAGCAAAGGGCTGTGGTATGGAAATGACAAACCCGTCTACCGAAGGATGTGCTGCCACAATAATGGACTGTTGTAACGATGAGCAATTAGTTTTGGATGGTCAAGACGAGTTAAAGCTGCAAGTTGCTAAGGTTTCTTTAGAACAACAGTTTTTTATAGCTTCATTTATTCACTCCTATGTAATCCTTTTTGACGGTTTAGATAAAA
>QIIH01000469.1 GCA_003229235.1 Flavobacteriales bacterium
CTGGCGCCTTTTGTGCCATAGTATTGATTCCATGTTCGGTTAGCTGCAATACACGGGCATAACCTCCCGTTGTTTGAGCATCGCGCATTAATACAATTAAAATGCCCGAAGGGGTTAACTGAACTGTCCCAGGTTGTACAGCCGCAGTAATAATTTCTTTCAATCTATTGGACAACTTATTGCTTAGTCTTGCGCCCATACGATTGCTAAATGTACTAATCGTAAAACCCCGTTGTAACAATTGAGATTGAGTCTTTTGATCTAAAAGATTAAACTCTGGCCCTTTTAAAACAGAAATTTTATTTTGTGTAATATGCTGTTTGTCTAGATTGATATGCACATGCCTCTTTTGTAGTGAATGTTTTTTGCATTCTAATTGTTGTCCTATCTGTAATATAGATTGCTTAGTTATCCCATTCTGATAAGACCCGCTACCCAAAACAATTTCACTGTCAAAGCCACCTTGTATGGCAAGATACCCGTACATACCGTCTGTTGTTCTGCCAAAATTTATCTGCGTGCCCTTTACTATAGAAATTGCACGATTCATTGGTAATATCATAGTAGTTGTAGACAAATTAAAGGGAGCACCTGTTACAGCAATAACCACATCCTGATTAAACTGTAACACTGGGCCCACTTGTGCAAACTCTAAAAGCAATTGGTCGCTTGAGTTGCCAACAAGTTGTTGAGCCAAATGAGCACTATAGCTGTCCATTGCACCAGACAAAGGAACTCCTAAAGATCGATAGCCAAAACGGCCTCTATCTTGAAGACTACTGTACATTCCTGGGGAGACAACTTTAATCATTTTTTAATTGAATGTTTTAGTATAAACTTGCCTCTAGAAATCCTTTTTTCGATGGCTGCAAATTGCTTTAATGAAACCTCCTTAAACTGTAAGTAATCACCAGCTTTAAAAGGGCTTGGGCAATCTTCGTTGGCAGGGTTAAATAAGCTAATTGGAGTCCGGCCTAAAATGTTCCATCCACCGGGGCTTTGCATGGGATATATGCCAGTTTGCATTCCTCCAATAGCAACGGCTCCCTTATCAACCTTAATGCGAGGTGTTGAACGTCTCGGTACGTGTAACTGCGGGTCTAGGCCACCTAAGTATAAAAAGCCCGGCAAAAATCCATGAAAATAAAATCCATGAAAATAGATCCGGAATGGGTTCTGAGTGTGAATTTTTACGCACTCCTTAAAAGAAATACTGCAATGCTCACTTATGCGGTCATGATCTATGGCAAAAGACGTATCGTAGCAGCAGGGAACTTCCCAAATTTTAATATTTTCTGAAGATTTTATAGAAGCCAAACTTATAGTAGACCGAATCTTATCAATCAAAAGGGCGACATCAACTTTTGGTTTTACATATATCGCAATCGAATTATAAGTCACAACCGTTTCTAATATCGCCTCATTAAAAAGCTCTAAAAGCTGTCTGTAAGTAAGCAGTTGGTTGTGTCCTTCTATCTCTATTTTAAAAGGCCATTCAATTAATATCGCCTGTTCACCAAAGGTCCTAAACGTTGGCTGTATCATAAGGAAGCCTTGTTTAATTGCTCATTAACGTAAAGCAAAGAATTATAAATTTCTGGTGTATCTCCATGAATACAAAAGGTCTGCGCTTCTAACGAAATATAGTTACCATTGCTTGCAAGTACTCTTTTATCAAAATAAAGGTTTTTACATTGCTCCCAAATCTCCTCTTTTCTAACAAGTAACGAACCATTCTGCGATCGTGGCATTAAACTGCCATCTTCTAGATATGTTCTGTCTAAAAAAGCCTCGTTAATTATCTCAAAATCATTTTTAGCCAATCTCGAAAGCATGCTATTTGGCAAGGTATAAATTGGCACTTTTTTTGGCAGCATATCTATAGCTTCTAGTACAGCGTTTGCCGTTGTAGCATCTTTGGCTGCAAGATTGTATAGTGCACCGTGTGGTTTTATATGATTCAATTCTATAGATAACTGCTCACATACCTGTATAAGTGCATTAATTTGGCTCAGAATAGACTTAGTGAGCGCTTTAGCGGTCATACTTATTATCTTTCTTCCAAAATTCTCTTTATCAGGAAACGATGGGTGTGCTCCTACCCCAACCGAAAATTGCTTTGCCAGACGCACCGTTGCAGTCATTGTTGCATGATTACCAGCATGGCCTCCACAAGCAATGTTGCAACTGCTTAAAAAAGGCATGAGTTGCCCATCGCTATTTAATCCTTCACCTAAATCGGCATTTATAGGGATTGAAAGTTTCATGATAAGAAAGATTCTAACACCTTAGATAAGGTTCTGTAACTAATCAAAAGCGTAATAATCACAATTAAAATACCCAAAATATTTTGGATCCGGTTATTAACATACCCTTTAAGGAGCTGTTTTCTGTTTACAACCCATATCAATAATGTAGCAATAATTGGTAATAATAAACCATTCGCTATTTGGGCTACTTTAATGATTTCTATTGGGCTACCACCCAATATGGAGAACAATACTCCTAGCAGTAAAACTATCATCCAGACTGCTCTAAACTTGCTTGATTTTAAATTTGCTTCCCAATTAAAACATCCTCTAGCGACATAAGCCGCAGCCATCGGAGCTGTAATGGCAGATGTGATCCCAGCCGCAAATAATGCGATGCCTATAAAGTAATTGGCCCAAGATCCGTAAAGTGGCTCAAGACCCTTGGCAAGATCTGCGGCACCTACTATTTGTGTGCCTTGAATTGCCGCCGCAGAGATAACAATCGCCATAGAGACTAAGCCACCTAAGCCAATCGAAACGAATGTATCTCTTCTAACTTTTGGTAAATCACTAGGGCTATGCCATTTTTCTCGGACAATAGAAGCATGTAAAAATAAATTATATGGGACCACAGTAGTACCTATCAATGCAATAATAGTAAAGATGCTTTCCTTAGGTTGTGTAGGCACAAAAAGCCCTTTAAACAAGGCCACCATGTCTGGTTTGGTTAATATAGCAGTTATTACAAACGAGACACTCATTAGTATCACAAGGGCCACCAAAGCTCTCTCAAGCACTTTATAACTACCTAAATAGAGAAGGACAAACGCTATTGCACCTATTAGAAGGTTAATGCTGCTAAAAGAAAACGACCCAATAGAAATTTGAGTAGAGGGGATTAAGCCGGCTAATCCTAAAGCGCCCCCACTAATATTACCAGCTTCGTACGCACTATTACCAACAATAATCGCCAATAATATTAATACTAAAATAACAGACCGTACCGTTTTGTTTTTTAGCTCTCCTAAAATAGCTTGAGATAAACTCTTTCCTGTAAGGATGCCTAGACGAGCAGCCATTTCTTGCAAAACTACTGTGGCTACCACAGATAGTAGCAAAGCCCATAGCAATGCAAAACCAAACTCAACGCCTGCCAGAGTACAAACTGTAACTGTTCCAGGGCCAATAAAGGCCGCAGTAACTAGTGCTCCTGGCCCAATATTCTTTAAAAAATTAAACTTTAAACCCATATTTTTAATTGTAAGGCCACTAAAGATATAAATAAAAAAAAGGAGCCTCGTGAGAGACTCCTTTCTTAATAATGACTTGTCTAAAAGATATTACATTTCGACATCTTCTAATATCACTTCATTAGCCTCTTTGTCTAAGAGCTTAACTTCGTCGAAGCCCATATCTCTAAACTG
>QIIH01000266.1 GCA_003229235.1 Flavobacteriales bacterium
TTTTATTGCACCGTATCGAACCACTCAAACCTTATGTGATGCCGGTAAACCCATTTGAGGATCGCAAAGATGCGGGGTCAAGTATACAAGGATTTAAGGCGGCGTTACAACATTTACAAAAGGACATGCCATTGGGAATATTTCCAGCTGGCGAAGTATCTACTTATAAAGATGGCAAATTGGTAGTAGATAAACCATGGGAAGTAGCTGCCATGAAGTTGGTTAAAAAGGCGCAGGTCCCGGTGGTGCCTATTTATTTTCACGCCAAAAACAGTAAATTATTTTATCGTTTGGCCAAGTTGAGTGATACACTCCGTACGGCAAAATTACCATCGGAATTACTTTCACAAAAGGAGCGAACCATTCGTGTCCGTATAGGTAATCCTATTACCGTAAAAGATCAATTAGAGCACAAAACCCTTCACGATTTTACAGAGTTTTTGCGTAAAAAAACGTAT
Organism: Flavobacteriales bacterium; assembly: GCA_003229235.1. Taxonomy (GTDB): domain Bacteria; phylum Bacteroidota; class Bacteroidia; order Flavobacteriales; family Flavobacteriaceae; genus Gilvibacter. The sequence continues at coordinate 459 of QIIH01000266.1, forward strand.
GTATTGGCCAACCCTTACGAGAAAAAGAATCGTTTAGATGCCATCCCAAAGACCTTAAAGATTCCTAAAGCGCCTAAAAAAATTGCTGGCCCACCAGCGGTAGCGGCCATCGAGGCTGAAATTGATCAGCTACGCAAAGACGAAAAACGCCTTTTACAAAGTAAAAACTACGAAGTATTTTTAGCGGCTGCACCTAATATGCCTACCATTTTGCAAGAAATTGGCAGGCTTCGTGAAATCACTTTCAGAGCGATCGGCGAGGGGACAAATCAAAGTACAGATTTAGACAAATTTGATAGTTATTACCACCATATGTTCCTCTGGGACTCGAGCACAAGTACGCTGGTTGGAGCCTACAGAATGGGTTTGGGTTCTAAGATTTTTGAGACCTACGGAATTGATGGCTTTTATCTTCAAGATCTCTTTAGATTCGAGCCAGAATTGTATCCTATGATGAGCAAATCTATAGAGATGGGGCGCGCCTTTATTATTAAAGAATATCAGTTAAAGCCCATGCCTTTATTTTTATTGTGGAAAGGGATAGTGCATACTACATTACGCTTTCCGGAGCATCGCTATTTAATTGGCGGGGTGAGTATAAGTAATAAATTCTCAGATTTTTCTAAATCACTTATGATTGAGTTCATGAAATCCAATTATTACGATCCCTATGTTGCCCAATATATTAATCCAAAAAAGGAATATAAAGTTAAGCTCAAGGATGCAGATAAGGATTTTATTTTTGACGCATCAAAGTCAGACTTAAATAAGTTTGATAAAATAATCGATGAGGTCGAACCCGGAGATTTACGCCTACCAGTTCTTATTAAAAAGTATATTAAACAAAACGCTAAAGTTGTTGCGTTTAATGTAGATCCTCTCTTTAATAATGCGGTTGATGGCCTGATGTATATTCGTATTGCCGACCTTCCTGAAAGCACTGTAAAACCTGTTATGGAAGAGTTTCAAGCAGAACTCGAAAAAAAGTACGGCCAGCGTAGTGAAGAGGAATAGCTTTGCTAATATTCGATAGTTCCACAATAAATTTGCGAACAGTTTTCACCTGTTTGCTGTGCCCAAACAAGCGTTTTCCCATCTGGACTGAATTTTGTGTGCTGTGCAAACCGCGATGCATTTGTTACCTGCGTGGATTTGACATGTTGGAAAGGCATTGCAACAGGCTTTAAATAAATCTGCCCCTTGGCCTCGAAGGTCAAATGAGTTCCGTCTGGACTGAACCATGGAGTACGCCCGATGTCTCCTTTTTTATCAGAAGAAAGTAATTCTGGGTCTTGGTGGCCATCTTGATACCAAATTTGATTAATGTTTTGATTGTATGTTATCTTTCTGGGTTGCCCAGCAAAGGCAACAATATTTGAATTTGAAGCCATTACGGTTCCCATTCCCGACATAAATAAATCTGGTGTGATAGTTTCGACAAGTACACCTTTATTGCTCACCTTGATAAGGTTATGACTAGTGTAATCTGCAATGAGGAGAAATTTACCGTCAGGGTACCAGGCTGGATATGACAATAAAGATTCTGTATAATTCTGTATAGGAATTTGTTCGGCGCTATTTGGTTTACCTCCTGGAGTTAGCAACATAATTTTAGACACTATGCGATTAGATGCGTCTTTGCTTATACCTGTAAATGCAATAGCTGGCGCAAAATCGGGTGCGTTCCAAGACCAATCAGCACGCATACAACCATACGTGTCACTATAGTAAAAATAAGTTTCGCCGTTTATAAAAGTATTGTCTAAGGAAACAGTAAAAAATTGAGCAGGCATTGTCTTCGAGATCCAACGTTCAAATAAAATAGTATCACCGTCAGGCGAAAAGCATGGGCGACCGTCTGTATAAATGGCATTTTCGACACCCAATTGTGTAAGAGGCCTTATGTTGGATAGTTGCATAACAATTAGATAATTGTCTTAAATGTAATCAAAAATACACCCTTAATTAAGGGTATTAATACTGGATTGGTATGATTAAAGTGAATGAAATGAATTTTGGCTTTTTCTGCCGCCGAGAGGCTTTTAAAAAGCTCTATGCTTTCTTCGATAAATGGATGTGGAATCTGCGAAATATCACGCGTCCCTATTTCTTGGCCGTGGTAAAAAGTACCGTCTAAAAAGGCATAAATAGACCATTTGTCGATGTCCGGGATAAAAAGCACCGATTTATTTGGGCCAATGATTTTAAAACCGACGGTCTCAGAATATTCGTCTCTGTGAGGCACTCTAAAAGGTATAATCGTTAGAGAATCACTCAATTTAATTTGTTGCTGATTTTTAATGGGAAGTATTCGAATATTTTCTAAATTAACTAATTGATTCCAAGGCCCATTAGTATTTAAAAACTCTTGCATTCTAGGCA
>QIIH01000128.1 GCA_003229235.1 Flavobacteriales bacterium
AATGGATATCAAAAAATCACAGAATAAAATTTAACATTTCTAACATATTAGCTGTTAAATAATTATAAAATTTTCTGTCAAGAGGAATATTTTGTAATCTTTAATGTGTGTTTTTCTGTAGTAATCATTAAACCATCAAAAAACTAAAACGTATGAAAAGAACTACGCTAATATCCATCTTACTCCTGTCGTCTACCTTCGTGGCATTCTCCCAAAATGCAAAAAAAACAGAGTACTTAAATAGTTTTGCAAAAGCATATGGCTACGTTAAGTACTTTCACCCTAGCGACGAAGCAGCTATCGTAGATTGGAACGCCTTTGCAATTTATGGCGCTGAGCAAATCCTTACATGTAATTCTGAAGAGGAATTGGTCTATACTTTAAAATCGCTTTTTGAGCCAATCGCATCAAGTGTCGATTTTATTAACTCAAATAAACCTCCACGTAACAACAAAGAGGCGACCCTAGATGAGTCTTGCGAGATTACCTATTGGCAGCATTATGGTTTGGGTAAGGATGCCAAATCTGGCGGAAATCTATACAAGAGTTCTCGAGTTAATTCTAACACCATAATGGATCAGTCCAGTGGTTTTGGGAATCTAATTTCTTCTATCTCATTAGATGAATATTTGAATTCAGAAATAAAAATTAGCGTCTGGGCAAAATTGGCTTCTGGCTCTAAAGGGGATGCTAGACTATGGTTTCGGGTAGATAATAGCGATAGTTCTAGAGGATTTTTTAACAACATGGGAAATAATCCGATAGTGGCTAATGAATGGAAACAATACGAGATTATTGGAACTGTAGGAGACAAAGGGAGTAAAGCAGTGTTTGGTACTTTTTTAATGGGTAAAGGCACGGCCTATGTTGATGGGTTTGAGATGTCTTATCGTAAATCGGCCAAAGATCCATGGACGCCTATTAAGTTGTTTAACACATCTTTTGAAGAGGACGATATTAAAGCAAAAAATAATGACGCGATCAATTCGTGGAAAGGTGTTGGTAAGGGTTATAATTTTACCTTAAATGCAGATGAGGTAAGAGAGGGAAACCAATCGGTGCAAATCACCTATACTGGCCAAATGAGTATAGTAAAGGGAGAAAAGTTATTCGACTCGGCCCCAGAAAGAGGAGCCACTATCGAGCAAATGATTGGCCATAGTTTGTATATAAGTGTTCCGCTCACAATGTGTCTAGACCAAGACAAAACAACGATGATCAAAGCAGATCAAGCCCTATTTGCGAAGCTAACCGAGGCGCTCGAAAACCTTGAAGAAGACCCAAAAAATCTTTCCACGCGAGTTGGGAATGTTGTTAATGCATACAATGTGTTTCAGCACTTTTACCCATATTTTGACGTAATTGATATCGATTGGAACAACCAATTAAAAAAGGCGCTGTCTAAATCGTTCTCAGACACTTCAGATAAAGATCATTTAATAACTTTACAGCAATTAACTCATGCCCTAAAAGATGGCCATATACGAGTAGGTAGCAGTGCTGCTGAGCACAGCCATATGCCACCATTTACTTGGGAAATTATTGAGGGCAAGCTAGTAATTAACCAAGTTTTTGAAGATGCTTTAGGGTTAAAAGTTGGAGATGTAGTTACTAAAGTTAACGGTCAAAACACCAGCGATTATTTGAAAGAAGTATACTCTCTTATTTCGGCAGGGAATCAAGGCTGGATGGATTATCGAGCAAAAACGGAAAGCCTTTTAGGAGCAGAGAACTCTGAGCTTAACCTAGTTGTCACTGGCAAAAATGTAATGGCCAAACGCAACTTAAATATTAGTGACAACTGGCATTTAGTATCTCCAGAAAAGACATCTCATAAGCCTATTAACGATGATATTTATTATATAAATCTGTCGAATACTAAAATGGACACTATCAATAAGTTGATGCCTATTTTAGAACAATCTAAAGGATTAATTTTTGATCTTAGGGGTTATCCAGATGGTAATCACGAATTAATTTCACATCTATTAAAGAAAAACGATACCGTTCAAAACTGGATGCAAGTACCGCAGATTTTATATCCCGATCAAAAGGATTATGCTGGTTTTTCGGAAATGGGCTGGCATGTACAGACCAAAAAGCCGTATTTAGGCGATAAAAAAGTGGTCTTTTTGATAGACGGCTCTGCTATTAGTTATGCCGAAAGCTATATGGGCTTTATTAAGGGATATAAATTAGCTACTATTGTGGGTCAACCCACAGCTGGAGCCAACGGAAATGTAAATAGGGTTACATTACCTGGAAACTATTCTATTTCGTTTACCGGAATGAAGGTACTTAAACACAATGGGACTCAGCATCATACTATTGGCGTATTGCCAGACGTTTATATAAAAAAAACCATTTCGGCGATGATCGAAAATCGTGATGAGTTTCTTGAAAAGGCAATTCAAATAATAGAGCAGGAATAACACATCGCTGGTAGCTTCAAAAACTAAAAAGCCACTCGACTGAATCTCAGAGAGTGGCTTTTAATTTAAAACCTGAGTTCGACCTAACGTTTGTTTACAGTTTAGATGAATTTTTATTCAATTCGAAGTCAGATTTTTGAAAGACTAACTAGTTAA
>QIIH01000350.1 GCA_003229235.1 Flavobacteriales bacterium
GCGGCCAGTTCAGGAATCATTGGCATATAGATGCATACACGATCTCCTTTATTAACTCCTTTGCTTTTTAAAACATTGGCAAAACGACAAACACGTTCATGCAAATCGTTGTATGTAATGTGTTCTGCGGCTTGGCTAGGATCGTTAGGCTCAAATAATATTGCAGTTTTGTCGCCTCTAGTTGGTAAATGCCTGTCTAGACAATTTTCTGTGATATTGAGTTTGGCACCTTTAAACCATTCTATCTTTGGCTTAGAAAAATCCCATTCTAATACTTTATCCCAAGGTTTTCTCCATACAAAGTTTTCTTGGGCGAGTGCTCCCCAAAACTGCTCTGGTTCTTGTACAGATTTACGATAAACCTGAAAATATTCTTCTAAACTTTTAATATGGTAATTACTCATAAAGTTAAAATAGGGTATAAAGAATAGCTTCTATTGAGCTGAACTATAAAATTAAAAAAATAAACTGCCTCGATGCAAGCATACGAGGTTTTTAGTGGAAGAAAGTTTTTTCAATGAAAACCTAAGGTTTTCAAACTTTCCCCTTAATACGAGGCAAGCCTCGTGGAATTTAACCCTAAGAGATTAAACCTAACAGGTTTTTAAAACCTGTTAGGTTTGTTAATCGTCCAAAAATAGATTCTTAAAGCAAGTTAGTGGGCCTGTGACCCAGAAGCTTTACTAGGAATTCTAATTGATTCTACAATATCTAAAACCGATTGTGGAGGTGAGGGAGTTAATCGCGAAACCACTATCGAGACAACAAAGTTTGCCAGCATTGCAATACTACCAAATCCTTCAGGCGATATGCCAAACCACCATTCAGATTCGGGTCTAGGTTCGAATACCCAAACCAAGCCTGTTTTATATACAATCATATAAATAAGCATAAGAGTAATACCTACGATCATCCCACTAATGGCGCCTTCTTTGTTCATCCGCTTATCGAAAATCCCTAAAACAATTGCAGGAAAGAACGATGCTGCCGCGAGCCCGAATGCTAAGGCAACAACTGCCGCCACAAATCCAGGCGGATATATTCCGAAAATACCAGCAACGATAACGGCAAAAACAATGCTAATTCTAGCGGCTATAAGCTCTCCTTTATCACTAATGTTTGGTCTAAATTGTTTTTTAATCATATCGTGTGATATCGATGTCGAAATCACCAAAAGCAATCCTGCTGCGGTACTTAAGGCGGCTGCTAAACCACCAGCCGCAACCAATGCTACAACCCAATTTGGTAAATTGGCAATTTCTGGATTTGCCAAAACAATGATGTCACGATCTACATACAACTCGTTTACTTGGTCGCTAGGATTACTAATAAGACGTTCGCCATTTTCCCCACGATTATCTAAAAACAAGGGTTTTTTTCCGTCTAACGATGGCCCATTTACATATTGTATTTTGCCGTCTCCGTTTTTGTCGCTCCAAGCGATAAGGCCAGCATCTTCCCAATTTTTAAACCATGCTGGAACTTCTTTATATGGCTTTTGATCTATAGTTTCGATTAAATTAGTGCGTGCAAATACAGCTACGGCCGGTGCTGTTGTATATAAAATTGCGATAAATAATAGGGCCAGGCCAGCAGATTTTCTGGCGTCTTTTACTTTAGGAACTGTAAAAAACCGAACTATCACATGTGGTAAGCCAGCGGTTCCTACCATAAGGGCAAGCGTAATAGCAAATACATCCAAACGGGATTTGCTCCCGTCGGTATATTCTTTAAAGCCTAATTGTGTATGTAAATCGTCGAGTTTTTGGAGTAAATACGTGCCGTCTTCTACTTTACTCCCCATCCCTATCTGAGGAATAGGCGACCCCGTCATATTAAAAGAGATGAAAAATGCGGGCACCATAAAGGCAAAAATCAACACGCAATATTGAGCAACTTGAGTATAAGTTATGCCTTTCATTCCGCCTAAGAAGGCGAAAACCAAAACGACAAACATTCCGATAATAACACCTACGGTAATATCTACCTGCAGGAACTGAGAAAAAACGATTCCTACGCCACGCATCTGCCCGGCTACATAAGTAAACGAGACAATGAGTGCGCAAATAACCGCTACACTTCTCGCTGTATTAGAATAGTATCGGTCTCCAATAAAATCTGGAACGGTAAACTTGCCGAATTTCCGAAGGTAGGGAGCGAGTAATAAGGCGAGCAGCACATAACCGCCCGTCCAGCCCATCAGATAAACAGAACCGTCGTAGCCCATAAAAGAAATAAGCCCAGCCATCGAAATAAACGAAGCGGCGCTCATCCAATCGGCGGCGGTTGCCATTCCATTTGCTAAAGGAGAAACGCCTCCGCTAGCTACATAAAATTCTTTAGTAGAACTGGCTCTTGCCCAAATAGCAATTCCGAAGTAGAGCGTAAAAGTAATTCCGACCAATATCCAGGTCCAGACTTGTACAGACATAAAAATGCTTATTCGTTATAACCAAATTTTTTATCCAACCGATTCATCAGCCAGATATAAATAAAAATAAGAACGACAAAAACGTAGATAGAACCTTGTTGTGCAAACCAAAAACCTAAGGGGAATCCACCTAAATGAAACTGATCCAGCGTATC
>QIIH01000204.1 GCA_003229235.1 Flavobacteriales bacterium
GACCACTAATAATCGCTCTTTCTGCCAAAAGTGTATCCCAATCTTCGGTTCCTGCCCAAAACACCTTTTTCATTTCTCGCATGGCTTCTGAATTATAACCACAAAGTTGTTTTGCAAAGACCTGTATAGCTTTGTCTAATTCTTCGGTAGAATCATACACCTGCATAAAAAGTCCTTTTTGTCTAGCCCATTCTGCTGGGTAAAAAGAATTAGCATCTATAGCAATCTGAGACATGCCACTTAATCCTAGTTTACGCTCAATCGCTGGCCCAACAACAAAAGGCCCAATGCCAACATTAAGCTCGCTTAACTTAATAGAAGCAAACTTAGTAGCCATACAATAATCGGTAGCAGAAGCTACACCAACTCCACCTCCAACAGTTTTACCTTGAATACGCCCTATAATAAACTTAGGACACTTGCGCATTGCATTAATCACATTGGCAAAACCACTAAAAAAGATACGTCCAGCTTCTGCATCTTGTATGTTTATTAGTTCCTTAAAACTAGCTCCCGCACAAAATGTACGCTCGCCACCACTTTTTAAGACCAATACTTTTACTGCATCATCTTCGCCCGCATCGGCAATGGTTTGAGTTAATTGTGCAAGTAAATCTCCAGGTAAGCTATTGTGCGCTGGATGAAAAAACTCGATGGTACAAATACCATCCTCTGTGTTATGTTTTACGTAAGGTGCTGTCATATTTATTGCCCGCCTAAGCGGGTATTTTTTTTAATCATTAGAGAATATCAAATAAATCTTTCCATTCCAAATTCGATTCTTCAATAAGAGATGTTTTCCATTCTCTTTTCCATTTTTTCATTCTTTTTTCTCTAATTAGAGCTTCTTCCCTATTAATAAAATATTCAAAATATACTAATCGATTTAAATTATACCGTGCTGAAAAAGTATTGGGATGTACCTTGTTTCTATGTTGTTTAATTCGTCTTTTTAAGTCATTCGAAAAACCAATATAAAGTACTCCATTTATTTTATTAGTTATAGAAGTCATCTTGATTTTTTGTTTTTAACCGAAAATGAGATGAAATTTGTACAGATGAGGCACTTTTCGTAAGGCATAGCAGAGCTACGCATAAGAAAAGTAACAAAATATGGACAAATATGGACGGATTTCAGTCATTTTTTAGGAAATAGAAAAAGTCAAGATGACTTTATAATATATATCGAATATGTATTCATTTAAAACATATAGTTCATTTTTTATTAGATTCCCGCTTTCGCGAGAATTTTGAACAATTTAGCCTATCAGGCCAAATTGTTCAAAATGATGGTTCAAATGTTTTCTTTCAAGCAATGTCCACTCATATCTATTTAAAGGACCAAAAACTACATTTTTGGTTATGGCATCTGGGTTTTCTTTAAAGAATAGCTTGTAGGCCTCTCGTGCCTCCCAGAACTTCGCCTTGGCAACTTCCAAATTTTCGTGGGTAGCTTTATCCATTTTAGATTTTTCCGCTAGCGGAAAGTCGTACTCACGAGGCATCTTATCATAAGTATATAAATTCTCGTTTACTTTTTCGATAAATTTTTCTGGAGTTGCAATCTCAAAATCTTGAATCTCCCCAGATGCAATTCTATAAGTATATTCAAGATGTTCTAACATATGTTGAGAAGTCATTGTACCCCATTTTGGTGCTGTTTCTACTGTTAGTAAGTCTAGAGAGTTTTTAATTACTTGTTCTGTCATCTCGACAAAAACAGTTTGCTTTTTTTGTACCATCGTTAAAATTGTCGCAATCGCAACAAGTTCGTCGTCTAAGTCAAAAACTTCTCCATACCACTTTACAATTCCACTAGGATGCTCTTTACCCCGAGAATCTCGATCTATCTTCTGCTTGCAAGTAAGCCTCACATATATGGTGTCATTATGATAAATTGGGCGTAAAAACCTGCAATCCTCAAGACCGTAGTTAGCTGTTACTGGTCCTTTATTAGGATATACAAAGAGTCCGGCCGCCGCGGCTAGAATAAAATATCCATGAGCTGTACGCTTTTCAAAAATGCTGCCGTCAAGCGAAGAGATATCTGTATGGGCATAAAAATGATCCCAAGTAAGATTTGCAAAATTTACGATATCCCCATCGGTGATTGTACGTTTATGTGTTTTAAGCGACATTCCTGGCTCAATATCTTCCCAGTGATATGCAAAAGGATGCCGAGATACTTCTTTATAAGCCCCTTGAGGCTGGTATATTCCAGTAACTTCTGTTAATGTAGTAGGCGAACCTTGCACAGCACAGCGTTGCAAATAATGTTTTACACCACGCATTCCACCCATTTCTTCTCCTCCACCAGCGCGTCCAGGGCCTCCGTGAATCAAATTTGGTAAGGGAGAACCATGGCCCGTACTCTGCTTAGCACTTTCTCGATTGAGAATTAAAATTCTACCGTGATGCGATGCTGCATTAATGGTGTACTCTTTGGCAACTTTATCGTCGTTTGTAACAATAGAACTAACTAGCGAACCTTTACCCATTTTTGCTAGGTTTACGGCATCTTCTATAGTGTTATAAGGCATCAATGTACTCACAGGCCCAAAGGCTTCTGTTATATGAGCAGCCTCGTTTGTTAAAGGACTATCTTCTCTTAGCAGAATTGGTTTTATAAAAGCTCCTTTTGTTGCATCTGCTCCAACTACATCAACATTGTTTAAATCGCCATATACGATTTGTGCTGTCTTTGCAATTTCTTGTACTTGATCTCTAACCGAATCTCGCTGCGCGGAATTAACTAGTGCACCCATGCGAACCTCTTTTAATCTAGGGTCGCCAACTGTAACCTTATCAAGCGCCTTTTTTAATGCAGTCTGAACATCTTCGATTAAATCCTGAGGCACAATTATCCTTCTGATCGCAGTACATTTTTGACCACATTTAACGGTCATTTCGTTGCGAACTTCTTTGATAAACAAATTAAACTCGGGAGTACCTGGTTTGGCATCGGCTCCGAGAATAGAGGCATTTAACGAATCGGCCTCCATAGTAAATGGGACAGATTCTGCTAATAATTGTGGATGACTTTTAAGCAGTCTCCCTGTAGTAGCAGAGCCTGTAAACGTAACCACATCTTGAGACTCTACAGTATCAAGAATGGTTTTAGCAGTTCCGCTAATAAGTTGTAAGGCGCCTTCTGGTAATATTCCAGAAGCAATAATTTCTTTTACAACGGCTTCTGCCAAATAAGCCGATTGTGGTGCAGGCAAAACTACAGCTGGCATTCCGGCCATCCAGTTTACTGCGCATTTTTCTAACATTCCCCAAACCGGGAAATTAAAGGCATTTAAATGTACAGCCACTCCTTCACGAGGCACCATAATATGGTGTGCCATAAAACGGCCACCCCTTGAGAGATCGATTGGGTCACCCTCTACATGATACGATTGGTTAGGGAATAGTTTTCGCAGGGAGGCGTTTGCAAATAAGTTACCAAAACCACCTTCTATGTCTATCCAACTATCAATGCGAGTTGCACCTGTTCTGTAGCTTAACTCGTAAAATGCTTCTTTCTTTTTATTGAGGTAAAGTGCTAATTTTTTAAGCATATTACCACGCTCTTGGAAGGTCATTTTGCGCAAAACTTGCCCCTTGTCACGCCC
>QIIH01000445.1 GCA_003229235.1 Flavobacteriales bacterium
CAATATTTAAAAATAACAGATATAATGCCTGCCTGTGTTTCACTAACGTTTAATATTCTAGAAAGAAGTACAGGGCCAAACTCCATTACTGTAGCACGAAGTCTCACCCCATCTTGATCTGAAAGTGATAGTATCTCTACAGGAAATTTTTTCGCCTCAAACTCAAATCCAATTTTGGCATGTCGCTCATCTATTTTTGGATGTCCTGGACTTGGCTTTGCAATACCACTCAAGTCACCCTTCATATCCATAAGTAGTACAGGGATTCCGTGGTCTGATAAATTCTCTGCAAAAATTTGTAGTGTTTTGGTTTTCCCGGTTCCTGTGGCCCCTGCGATAAGGCCATGTCTGTTTAATGTTTTTAAAGGAACTCTAACATATGCATCTGTTATTGTTTCGCCGTTGAGCATTGCTGCGCCTAGTATTATTGCCTCACCTTTGCTTTTGTACCCATCATTGATATGATTAAAAAAATCATCCTTATCCGCCATGGTTTCATAATTTAGGTTAAAAATAGGAATTGTCTTTAAGCTACCGAAAATAATCGATATCTTATTGTATAAAAATTAGCAATTATGAACGTTCGTGGTAAACTTATTTTTGGCCTTTTTAGCATTTTTATTCTAGGAGTAATTTTGTGTTGTAACAATTCAGAAGAACAAGAGCCAGATGCAAAAATTAAAGAATCGAGTTTTGTGTCTGATAACCAAAACCCTATTTTTTTTAAATCGCACGAGCCTAAAAAGCAAACAGCACCCTTTAGTGATATTGTGAAAGTTGGTAACACGTATTATTTGGCAGGACAAATAGGGATGGATCATAAAACCAGAACACTCATAGATCAGACTATAGAAGGGCAGACAAAACAAACCCTTGAGAATATTAAACAAGTACTAGCCCAACATAAATTAAAAATGAAAGATGTCGTTAAAGCAACTGTCATTTTGGATCATATCGAAGATTTTCCTGCATTTAATAAAATATACGAGCAGTATTTTCCTCAAAAGCCTGCGCGCACTACTTTCGCTGCAGAAGCCCTCGCTGCCGGGGCATTGATAGAAATCGAAGTTATAGCAGTGAGCCAATAATAGCAACCTGAGTTCGACCTAAGATTTGTTTACAGTTTAGATGTATTTTTATTCAATTCGAAGTCAGATTTTTGAAAGACTAACTGGTTAATTTGAGAAAATATGGCAAGAAATCGACAAAGGAGGTTCACGAACACCATTAAAATAAAATAGGAGTGAGTAATTGGGAGGATTCATCAAATCCAAAGGAAATTCTAATAAAAGGCAATCTTTTTCATGTAAAATTTTTAAAATATCTAGATATTCCTTTAAAATTTACATTTCAAATCTCACTTTTTCTTAGAACTCTGTAAATTAAATTTTAGATCGAACTCAGGTTATCACATTTCTTTCTTCTTCTTAGCGAAATTTTATCGAACAATAGTACCTTTGCCCCCTATGACAGAATCGGTTAAAGCTTTAGTAAATAAAGGTCAAATGTTACCACTAATGGAAGCCTTTTATACTATTCAGGGTGAAGGGTTTCACAAAGGGATGGCGTCTTATTTTGTAAGAATCGGAGGCTGTGATGTTGGCTGTCATTGGTGCGATGTAAAAGAAAGTTGGAATGCAAAACTGCATCCACCAACCGACACAAATAAAATTGTTCAAGATGCTCTGGCATATAGCAACACAGTAGTTGTGACCGGAGGCGAACCTCTAACTTGGGATATGGGGCCAATAACCTCTGAGCTTAAAAAAGCTGGAGCGCAGATTCATATCGAGACTTCTGGAGCCTATCCAATTACAGGTACTTGGGATTGGATTTGTTTATCACCTAAAAAAATAAAACTTCCGCAGCAAGAAATTTATTCCCTGGCAAACGAACTTAAGGTAATAGTATTTAATAAGGACGATTTTAAATTTGCTCAGGAGCAAGCTTCGAAAGTTAACAGCGATTGTATTTTATACTTGCAACCAGAATGGAGCAATCGAGATAAAATGATACCTCTTATCGTCGATTTTGTTATGGCGAATCCGCAGTGGAAGGTTTCACTACAAACACATAAGTATTTAAATATTCCATAAAAAAGCCACTCATTGAGTGGCTTTTTAAATACTATTGATAGCATGTGTTATTTAGTAAAAGACACTTTAACACGTGCTTTGTCCCATCCTAAGTGCATATCTACACCGTTGTCACCTTCTGTAAAGACAATGCTAAAGGCTTCTAAAGAATCGTCCGACATAGTTGCAGGAAAGGTAGCTCTTGCAACATCGTTTTCTTCTTTGTAAAAGTACCCACCCCATTCGTTAAGACCAGAATGTAGAATTATCGTCCATTCATTTTCTCCAGGAATTGTAAGTAGTGCATAGGTTCCTGCTTTAATGGTTTTTCCACCCATCTTCATGTCGGAATAGAAAGTAATTTCGGGCGCTTCGTTTGCTCCTGTGCGCCAAACTTTTCCGTTTGGAGCTAAGGTGCTTAACTCGCGACCTTTTAGCTGAGGACGGCCGTATTGTATCTTTACAACCTTCTCGGCTATTTTGTAATCGTTAGGGAA
>QIIH01000501.1 GCA_003229235.1 Flavobacteriales bacterium
ATTCTATAGGAATAGATACACCAAGTATAGATTATGGACAATCTACCTATTTTAAAAGCCATATTATATTACTTTCAGAGAATATTCCTGCATTTGAAAACCTTACGAACCTCAACCTATTGCCAAGTAAAGATTTTGAAGTGTTTGCTTTGCCAATGAAAATAAAAGGAGGAAGTGGAGGTCCTTTACGAATTATTGCTATACTCTAACCAAATAGGTGTTCGGGAAATTTCACGCAGTTAAAGGCAAAAAGAACAAGTTAAAAAATCGAAAAGCTATTTGGTTTGAGTATATTATAAATTAACACCTTGTACATTATGAATGTCATTGAAAAAATAATTAACAAATTAGATTTAAAACCACACCCAGAAGGCGGCTATTTTAAAGAAACTTATAGAAGTGAAGGCGAAATAAAAGAGAATAGCCTTAATACCAATTTTAAAGGGAAAAGAAAAATTATGAATGCCTAAGTTGTAGGGTAGGTCTTAAGTTCAAAGTTTTGGCCGTCAAAAACGCCATAGGTATAATAAGAGATCCAATCGCCAAGATTAATATAAGTCGATTTATCATCTATATTTATAGTCATTGGCAAATGCCGATGCCCAAAAATGCAGTAGTCGTAGTGCTTAGATTCTAATTTGCGTTTGCAGTATTGTACCAACCACTCGTTGTCTTCTCCTAAAAACTCTCTGTCTTGGACTCCAGAAATCAACTTGTTTTTAACTGATAAATATTGCGCGATACGCATACCAATATCCGGATGAAACCAATTAAAAAGCCATTTAAAAAAAGGACTAGCAAACACCTTCTTCATGCGTTTATAGCCCTTATCTCCAGGGCCTTTACCATCGCCATGACCAATTAAAAATTGCTTGCCATTAAAGCTAAAATCTTTTACATCGTAATGAGTAGCGATGTTTAGTTCGTCTTCAAAATATGATTTCATCCAAAGATCATGATTGCCAACAAAAAAGTGAATAGGGATCCCACTATCAGATAATTCGGCCAATTTGCCTAAAACACGAACAAACCCTTTAGGCACTACTGTCTTATATTCAAACCAAAAGTCAAAAAGATCACCTAACAAAAATATAGCTGCGGCATCTTCTTTTATAGTGTCGAGCCAAGCAACAAAATGTCGCTCTCTTTCACGACTTTGTTCGTAAGTAGGGGCTCCTAAGTGGTTGTCGCTAGAAAAGTAAATTTTTTTACCTTCGGGTAGTTGCATAAAGTAAAGATAGTAAAAGCATTCTGCTATTGGTCACTGGCAAACCATTGCGCAAAACTAGTTTCGGTTTCTTGAAGTTTTAAAGAATGAAGAGAAATATTATCGGGTAAACGCCTTTGTATTTTCACAGCAAAATCTATCACCATCATTTCGCTAGTAGGCTGATAATCGACCAATAAAACGTTATGGTCTCGATCTTTTAGCTCTTTAGCAAGCTCTACATGCGGAGTGTTTTTGTTAAATACAGTAGCATGATCAAAGACTGTTACAATCTCTTCTTTCACTATTTTTTTTAAGTCAACAAAGTCTATTACCATTCCAAACTTTACATGCGTATTGTCTGTAATTGGTTGTCCGATAACGGTAACGGACAGTTTGTAGCTATGCCCATGAACGTTGCGACATTTGCCATCGTACCCGTACAGTGCGTGGCCCGTCTCGAAGGAAAATTGCTTGGTAATTCTGATATTGCTCATACTAGCTACTTCTTTTTCCCTGCGGATTTATGAAAGCGCCGCGATTTGATTTTGTTGTAAAGCACAACAATTACAACAAACAATGCCAGCAGGACAAACATTCGGCTTCCACCTAAAAAATTAAGAATATCCATCGGGAATAATTAAGCCATAAAAATAAGGCAAAAATACTAGACTTAAACGCTGTTCTTGGCGAGTTTTAAATACTTATTTCTGTATTTAAAGATTAATGCTGTCGCTCTTATGACAATCCAAATTAGCAACGCGATCCAGATACCATCCAGCCCCCAGTCTAAATAATTACTTACAATTAGCACAGGAATAAAGCCAAAAAGGGTTGCCCCCAAGAGTACATTTCGCAGATATCCCATTTCGCCTAAGCCTTTAAAAACTGCATCGAGGGTAAATGCGATGGCACTAAGAGGTAACGATATAATTACATAAATAAAAATCCCATAAAAAGCACTGAGTACAGCGATGTCTTTATTAAATAAAAGACCAAGCTGCTTGGTGAGTAAAAAGCCAATCGCCATCAAAATGCTACTTACTATTATATTGTAAACGGTAACTCTCTTAGTGAGATGCCAAAGTTTTGAATAGTCTTTGGCACCTAGTAATCGACCTCCCAATATGTTTCCTGCGGCGCCATATCCATCTAGAAAAAAGGCAGCGAATAACCATAAATTAATGGCAATTGTATGCGCGGCTATAGCGGTTGTTCCTAAAGATGTGGCCTCGCGGGTGGCCAATAGCAGTGCAGTGTTCAATGCTAAGGAACGAATGATGAGGTTTCCCCACATACCAGCTAAGCGCTTAATTTGTGGATGAATTTTTGGCGAAACTCTAAAAGATAC
>QIIH01000500.1 GCA_003229235.1 Flavobacteriales bacterium
TTTTTGGCCTCTAATTTAGTGGTGTCTTTATCTGTTATTTTTGCCTCAATAGTATTACTAAAGCTAAACGATATATTACTCGACTCAAATAGACTTGGTGCTCCATAGAGCGTATTTTCAAAACGCGAATACTGAATAACTTCTTCTTCGCCTGGCATTCCTGCCACTTCGGCGACATATTCATCGTAAAATTGATCAAAACTTGGAGAATTACTATAAGAAATATTCGGTCTCACTACATGTCGTATCGACTGAATTTTGCGGGTTGTACTATCGGCTTTTTTATTAAAGTTTACTGTTCCGTATAAAGTGGTTCCTAAACTAGTCGAAAAATTGTACGTTCTATAAGAGTCAAAGCCGTTAATAGTATCTGTAACAACACCTCCCGTACCATCTTCTAATATGGGGTCATAACTTTGTCCAAAGGTTTTAAACACCCATACCTCTTCATAATTTGCACTTATCGAGGCACTTAAATAATCGAGTAGTTTAAAGTTGGTCGTAATGGGAATATTATGTTTTGCACCTAAACGAGCATCATTAAACATCGCTGGAGTAAAAAATAGAGAATCTGTAGTAGTAAATTGATTCTGTGCCTGTAGGTCGTATTGTAAATTAATATTTTGAATGACACCTTTTTTGCTACCTGTTTTAGGCGCAAATGGGTAGATTCTAGAAACATTTCCAGAAAAAGTAGGCAACGTCATGTTGATTTCTTCTGTATTAGTGTTTTGACTGTGGGTGGCCGTAACATTTAAGTTAATTTGCGGGTCTCCTTGAATGGTTTTATTATAAGATACAGACGAGCTCAAACTATTGTTTAAAAAGTTAGAAGAGTTATTCTGATTTATCGACTGCTGATAATAGGTCGAACTCCCTAAATTTACAGAGGCAGAGAACCTAGAGTTGGGATTTGCCTTGGCATCCTGAGCATGGCTCCACCGTAAATTATAAACAGTCGATTCAGAAAAGCCCGGCAAACCCTGCTCACCATTAATAAGACTCTCATATCTAAAACTCAAATTCCCATTAAATTTATACCGGTCCCTATAAGAAGATTCAACCCTTAGACCATAACTACCATTTGTGTAATAGTCTCCTAATACCATTATATCGGCTACATCTCCGATAGGAACATAGTATCCTCCATTCTGAAAAAAGAAACCACGGTCATTTTGATCACCAATGGTTGGCAATATAAAACCTGAGGCACGATCATCTGTAAGCGGGAAAAAAGCAAAAGGCAGGCCAATAGGCATAGGGACATCTGCAATATACATGTTTGTAAGGCCAGTAACAATTTTCTTTCCTGGAACAAACTTAACCCTACGTGCATAAAAATAATATTCAGGATCGTCTACATTTTCTGATGTAGTAAACCGAACATTTTGCATATAAACCACAGAATCGTTTACTTTTTTGGCCACCTCCCCTCGAACTTTAAATCCCGCTTGTTCTGTTCTCGAATTATAAATAAGTGCCTTTTCTGTGTCAAAATTAAACCGTATCGAATCTGGCTCTACTTCGCTTTGGCCTTGAACAAAAACGGGGCGCTGTGTATATGCGCCAGAGGAGTCTACAATTCCTTTTGCATAAATTTCGTTTTTACTGTAGTCTAAAATGATTATTCCAGCATCAATTCGCATGTCTTGGTATATCACATAAGCCTCATTATACAGATATGCCTTGTTTTCTTTTTTATTGAGATACACATAATCTTTCCCAAAATAATCGATCACATCGGTGATAAGACCTTCTTGTGCGACCAAGGTGTCTGTCTTAATAGTATCGTTTTGTGTGAGATTAATTGGCCTAGAAGGTAAGTTGTTAGTGTTTATAGAAGCAGTATCCCTAACTCGCGGGACAACAACTTGAGTACTGTCCGGAATATCTTGTGCAATCGCAGATCCACATACAAATAGCAGTATGGGTAACAAAATCTTAATTAAGTCTTGTTTTGATTGCATTATGATTACTGCTACTTTTGTAAAAATGTGGCTCAGTTTTTGACCTTCCAAAATTACACATATTTTTTGGGTCACTTTTTAAAATTTCCTTAAATTAAGGTAACAAAAAGTTAATCTATACTAATCACTCATTTAAGCAGAAACAATTTGAAAACAACTTTTAATAGAATACTGCGTTATACCCCTAAAAATAAGCATATTGTGAGTTTTCGACAGTTAATTTTTTCATTATTAATAATTACATCTTTAACGCTAGTTTCTTATACAACGCCCAAAAGTGAAGCGACTAAAGATTTTGTAGTAGTGTTAGATGCTGGTCATGGAGGTCACGATCCTGGGAAGTTCTATAATGGATATAAAGAAAGTGAAATAGCCCTTGCAATCACCTTAAAAGTGGGTGAATTATTGAAGTTAACACCGGGCATAAAGGTGATTTACACCCGAGACTCAGATAAATTTGTAAATCTGTACGAACGTGGTGCTATCGCTAATCGAGCAGATGCAGACCTTTTTGTATCAATTCACTGTAATGCGTTTCATACGCAGG
>QIIH01000260.1 GCA_003229235.1 Flavobacteriales bacterium
ACAACGTCTACACCCAATGCTATCTATAATTTTGTTCGAAAAATAGTTGATAACAATGTTATCTTTGGTGTAGATGACGACGAAAACTTAGTGCAACTTACTGAGTCTGATAAAAATAGTTGGAGACCTCGAAAGAACACTGAGACCAACAAAATTGCTTACTTACAGAGTGTAGGGGCACAGACGCATTTGTTTATTATGAACGAAGACGGAAGCGATAAACAGCAGTTAACAGGGAGTATTTCTGTAAATGGTTTTAATTTTGACGAGATAGATTTTGCGTGGGAGCCTAATGGTGGGAGCATTTTGTTCCCTAGTTTTGGAACCATTTATCGTATTAACTCAGACGGTACTGGAGCAACTCCGTTTTATACTACTACCGATGGCAGTTTTGTGACAGAGGTTGATTGGAGTGAGTTTAATGATCGAATAGCAGTTAAAACAAACAACAATCTAGGGTACGACGTACGTATATTTACGATGACTTTTGATGGATCGCCAGTCGATGTTGTTTTAGATGGTGTTGATGGGGCCGCTGGAGGACTCAATTTTAGCCTTGATGGTTCAAAATTGTTGTATGCCTATGATATTTCTGGATCTGAACTTCCAAACTATCGCCAATTGGATACGCGATTGTTTTTGTACGACAGTGACACTAATACGAGCACAATGGTAAATACCAATGTGACCGTAGGGTTTTTAAACCTTGATCCAAGATTTTCTCCAAACGAGGATAAGATTATTTATACTCAGAAAGGGCGTTCTCTTGGTGCACAAAAGAAGATTTTTATCTATGATTTTAGCGACTCAGACTCCAACGGAGAGCAGTTAATAGGCAATTCATTTATGCCCGATTGGGAAGATTAAAATTATTTTATCTCTAAAAAATAAAAAGAAAAGCGCCATCATAATAGTTGGTGTTTTTTTTGAGTATTTTTGTCTAGAGAACAAACCTATGAGTCAAGAGATTTCTAAACGCTATAGTCAACGCGGAGTTTCGGCCTCCAAAGAGGACGTTCATAAAGCCATTAAAAATGTAGACAAAGGGCTTTTTCCCAAAGCATTTTGTAAAATAGTACCCGATTATTTAAGTGGCGATAAAGACTATTGCCTTGTGATGCATGCCGATGGCGCAGGAACAAAAAGTTCGTTGGCCTATATGTATTGGAAGGAGACCGGAGATTTGAGTGTTTGGAAGGGCATCGCCCAAGATGCACTCATAATGAATATCGACGACCTTATTTGCGTTGGCGCCGTCGATGCTATTACACTTAGTTCTACCATTGGGCGCAATAAAAATTTAATCACTGGAGACGTTATTTCAGCAATTATTAACGGTACAGAAGAAATTATAGCCGATCTCGCAAATCATGGAATAAAAATTCATTCTACAGGAGGCGAAACTGCCGATGTAGGAGATTTGGTTCGTACAATAATTGTAGATTCTACGGTAACAGCAAGGCTTAAGCGCAGTGATGTTATAGATAATGCCAATATCAAGCCTGGTAATGTAATAGTGGGACTAGCTTCTTTTGGACAAGCTTCTTACGAACATGAATACAACGGCGGAATGGGAAGTAATGGTCTTACCTCTGCCAGACATGATGTATTTGACAAATACCTGGTTCAAAAATACCCAGAAAGCTTTGATGCTGCTGTTCCGGAAGAACTCGTTTATAGTGGTTCTAAAAAACTAACCGATGCCGTCGAAGGAAGCCCTTTAGATGCCGGAAAGCTAGTATTATCACCTACGAGAACTTACGCGCCAATTATTAAAAAGATTTTATCAGATGTATCCAGAAACGCCATTGGCGGAATGGTACACTGTAGTGGTGGTGCACAAACTAAGGTTTTACATTTTGTAGATTCAAACCATATTATTAAGGATAATATGTTTGCGATTCCGCCATTGTTTAAATTGATTCAACAGGAAAGCGGCACAGATTATAAAGAGATGTATCAAGTCTTTAATATGGGGCACCGTATGGAGCTTTATGTAGACCCTAGTATTGCACAGGATATAATCGAAATTTCTGAGTCTTTTGGAGTGCCGGCTCAGATCATAGGAAGGGTAGAAGCTTCTGATACAAAAAAGCTTACCATTACATCGGAGCACGGTACTTTCAACTATTATTAAAAATCGTAAATTTGCGCGATTGTAACTACACATGCTAGAAAAATTAAACATAGTAAAACAGCGTTTTGATGAGGTGAGTGACTTGATCATTCAGCCTGATATTATTAAAGATCAAAAGCGCTATATCCAAATAAACAAGGAGTATAAAGACTTGCGCATCCTAATGGATAAACGCGAAGAGTATCAGACCCTAGATGCCAACATTAAAGAGGCAGAAGAAATAATCTCAGAAGGTAGTGATGACGAAATGGTCGAGATGGCCAAGATGGAACTAACTGATGCCCAAACTCGTATTCCAGTTTTAGAAGAAGAGATAAGATTTTTACTAATTCCTCAAGACCCAGAAGATGCTAAAAATGT
>QIIH01000073.1 GCA_003229235.1 Flavobacteriales bacterium
GAGCATTAGAGATCCAAAGCTTAGCGCCATTAAGCAGATAATGATCACCCATATCCTTAAAATTGGTAGTCATTCCACTTGGGTTAGAACCATGATCTGGCTCTGTAAGACCAAAACAACCCATAAACTCGCCTGAAGCTAATTTTGGTAAGTACTTTTTACGCTGGGCTTCGTTCCCATATTTAAAAATAGGATACATCACAAGCGACGACTGCACAGAAGCGGTAGAGCGAACTCCACTATCCCCACGTTCGATTTCTTGCATTATTAAACCGTACGAAATCTGATCTAATCCTGCACCACCATACTCTACAGGAATATATGGGCCAAAGGCGCCAATCTCTGCCAAACCATCAATAATCTGCATTGGGAATTCGGCTTTTTGGGCGTACTCCTCAATTATTGGAGACACATCGCGTTTAACCCACTCGCGGGCAGCATCGCGTATTAATTTGTGCTCGTCTGTTAAAAGAGCATCTAAGTTGTAGTAATCTGGAGCTTCGAATAAATCGGGTTTCATGCCTTAATTTTTTGATCATCGTTTGATGTGTCAAATTTAGCTAAAGCCGTACAGATTCTTCTATAAATTATAGGAAAAGTTAAAGGAGTATTTAAGAAAATTAACTCGATAAAAATTGAGCCAACAAGCTATGAAAATGATGTACTCCCGTTTCGCGGGTAGGCGAGAATCGCCCAGCTTTATAAAAATTAGAACGAATACCATTATGCACGTTCTCTACAACAAATTCGTCTTCGCGTTCTACTTTTTCTAACTGGCTGCCTGCACCTTTTTCTAATTTAGATGGATCTAATACATAACTTATAAAGGATACTTTGGTCCGGCCTGCATCTAAAGGCTTTATAACATTAACAGACAAACCCCAAGGGTAAAAGTTAAACATCATATTAGGGAATACCCAATAATAGTAAGCGGCAACATTTTTACCATAATCGATATGACCTTCTGGCAAATCAAAAACCTCTGTAGCCTCGTTTGTATAACCAATTTGCAAGTTGCAATGATCGTATAATACCGTTTTATAACTGCCGTAATCTAATACTTCGTTAAGGCCCTCATGTACAAATGGAATATGAAACCCTTCTAAATAATTATCGCAATACAAGGCCCAATGCGCATGTACTAAAAAGTCTTTACTAAGCGTTTTTTCTAGTTTTAATTGATCTAATGGTAAAAAGCCAACTCGCTCTTCCATAATATCTATAACTTCCTGAAAATCGAAAGAAGGCTGTAGGCCAGCAAAGAGTAACGGCCCCCATTTTTTTAGAGGGAACTTATGCAAATTGTCGCAAGGTCTGGGGAAGTCTTCTGCTTCTTGAAACTCGGGCATATGTTCGAAAGTACCTGCCAAATCAAATCGACGCCCGTGATAAAAACAGCGCAATTTTTTGGCCTTGCCGGCATTGAGCGCAACTAGGTTTCCGCGATGAGTGCAAACGTTGGTCAAGCAATGAATCTCGTCCTGAGCATCTCTTGTGAGTACCATTGGTTCTGTAAGGTATCCGTCTAAAAGCACAAATGGGTGAACCGATTGAGGGAGTCTTACTAAAGATTCGTCCCCAATAAATTGCCAGGATTTATAAAATACATACTCTTTTAAGGCCTCAAAAACTTGACTGTCTTTATAAAATGAAGCTGGTAAAGTCTCGGCTTTACGAATGTCTGGATCGATGTTAAACCTCTTTGTCATAACTGATAGTGATTATTGTACCTTCGGGACTTGTGTTTAAAAATAAACAATTATTATTTATAACTAAACTTTAGTGTAAATGAAATCAAAATCACAAAAAATTGGTTTAGTAACAGCAACTTCATTAGTAATTGGCAATATGATTGGCGCCGGAATATTTCTTTTACCGGCCAAACTCGCTAATATTGGAAGCATAAGTCTTCTTGCATGGTTATTCACTGCGACTGGAGCTTTAATATTAGCAAAGATTTTTAGCAATATGAGTAAAATATTCGTTGGTAAAAGCGGCGGACCTTATGCATATTCGAAAGCTGGATTTGGTGATTTTATTGGGTTTTTGGTAGCTTGGGGATATTGGATCTCTATTTGGGTGAGTAATGCCGCACTATGTATAGCAATAATTGCAGGGCTTAGTGTTTTTTTTCCTGTACTAGAAACGTCACCTATTCTTGCAGTTGCTATTAGTTTATCTCTCATTTGGTTATTAACTTGGATTAATAATCGCGGTGTCCAATCATCTGGAAAAATTCAGGTAATTACAACGATTTTAAAATTGCTTCCGCTTGTCTTCGTTATTCTAGTTGGTGCTTTCTTTTTTAATATTGATAATTTTCCAGCCTTTAATTTAACAGGGGGTTCTAGCTGGGTTGCTCTCTCGTCGGCAGCGGCTTTTACCCTATATGCCTTTCTTGGTATTGAAAGCGCAGCTATTCCAGCGGGCAATGTAGAAAACCCAGAAAAGACAATACCTCGAGCTACTATGCTAGG
>QIIH01000168.1 GCA_003229235.1 Flavobacteriales bacterium
TTTTTTCTTGATGACTAAATTGTACTTTACGCACAGATTGTTGTATTTTTGACTTATAACCAGAATGAATATTTACTGTTGAAAAATCCGTTACGAATAATTGCAATGATTCCCGCCAGATACGGCGCATCGCGATTCCCTGGAAAGTTAATGCAAGACCTAGGAGGTAAATCTGTTATACTTCGCACTTACGAAGCGACTACAAATACAGCTCTTTTTGATGCCGTATATGTAGTTACAGACAGCAAAGTAATTTACGACGAAATTGTAAATAATGGGGGAGACGCCATCATGAGCAAAAAGGAGCACGACTGTGGGAGTGATCGTATTGCCGAGGCTGTTGAGAACATGGATGTTGATATCGTTGTAAACGTGCAAGGAGACGAACCTTTTACTACCAAAGATGGCCTGCAAGAAGTTCTAGACGTGTTTAATGGCATAGATGCAGACAAGATCGATTTGGCATCTCTTATGACCCAAATTAACGACTGGAAGGAGATAAGTGACCCTAACTGTGTAAAGGTGATTGTTGATAAGGACGATTATGCCATATATTTTTCACGTTCGCCTATCCCATATCCGAGGGATAAAAACACAGCTGTTCAATATTATAAGCACAAGGGCATTTATGCATTTAGGAAAGATGCGTTGATGGATTTCTATAAATTGCCAATGCGCAAGTTAGAAGCTGCCGAAAAAATAGAATGCATTCGTTATTTAGAATACGGCCACAACATAAAGATGGCGATTTCTAATATAGAAGGAATAGAAATAGATACACCAGAAGATTTAATTCGGGCAAAACGCCTTATGGAAAAGAAAGACGAAACAACTGTCAACAATAAGTATCGCAACTTCCCGATGGTGCCAAAGGTTGTTTTTGGGCAAGGTTGTTTTGATCAGATGGGTCATATTTTAGAAGAACATCGCAAAGACAGGGCACCTTTTATCTTTTTGGTGGACGATGTTTTTGAAGGAAATAAACATTTTACAGATCGTATAAATATTAAATACAACGATGCCTTAGAGTTTGTCTCAACAGTAGAAGAGCCAAAAACATCGCAAGTAGATGAGATCGTTGCAAAAATTAAAGCAGAATATACTCAAGTTCCCTCTGGGATAGTTGGTATAGGCGGCGGGAGTGTTTTAGATCTCGCAAAAGCGGTTTCAATTATGCTTACTAATAAAGGAACAGCAGACCAATATCAAGGCTGGGATTTAGTAAAACATAAATCTGTTTATCATGTAGGGGTTCCAACGATTTCTGGGACAGGAGCAGAGGTTTCAAGAACTTGTGTGCTTACTGGGCCAGAAAAGAAGTTAGGGATAAACAGTGATTATACTCCGTTTGATCAAGTAATTCTGGATCCGGATTTAACAATTGGCATAGAAAATAATCAATGGTTTTATACAGGGATGGATTGTTTTATCCACTGCGTGGAATCGCTTAATGGTACATTTTTAAATGCGTTTAGCCAGAGTTATGGCGAGAAAGCATACGATTTGTGTAAAGAAATATTTTTAAACGAAGCGATAGACGATACAGATTCTAGAGCCAAACTAATGATGGCTTCTTGGCATGGCGGAATGAGTATCGCTTATTCTCAAGTTGGAGTGGCTCATGCCATGAGCTATGGTTTGGGGTATGTGTTGGGCACCAAACACGGGATTGGAAATTGTATTGTTTTTGACCATTTAGAAGACTACTACCCAGAAGGTGTGGTGCTTTTTAAAGAAATGGTGGTAAAGCATAAAATAGACCTGCCACAAGGTATATGCGCTAACTTAACAGAGGGTCAGTACAATACCATGATAGACATCGCTCTAAGCTTAGAACCCCTTTGGCAAAACGCCTTAGGCGTAGATTGGGCAACTATCATGACCCGGGAAAAGCTATATGCCTTATACAGCAAAATGTAAGCCGTGGGATTCACTCGATTTTTTTTTACAAAAATAATAGGATGGAAGCTCGAAGGTGCGGTAGATCCTGCTATCAAAAAAGCAGTAATTATTGCAGCACCACATACCAGTTGGTACGATTTTAATATTGGAGTTTTTACACGACGTCTTCTTGAAATTGACATCAGCTTTGTGGCTAAAAAAGAGCTGTTTATCTGGCCATTTGGCGCCTATTTTAAATGGATGGGAGGCACGCCACTCGATCGTACATCTGGCCAGAATAAGGTAGAAGCTATCGCACAGATCTTTAAAGAGAAAGACGAATTTAGATTAGCACTCGCCCCAGAAGGTACGCGCAAAAAAGTAGAAACCTGGAAGACAGGTTTCTATTATATCGCCCGAGCTGCCAATGTTCCTATAATACCCGTGGCTTTCGACTACGGCACTAAAACCGTAAAAGTTGGAGCTCCATTTATTACTACAGGAGATATAGATGCAGACATCTTGGTATTGCGTTTATTTTATAAAGGAGTAGTAGGGAAGAAGCCAGAATATACGTAATAAAAAAACC
>QIIH01000214.1 GCA_003229235.1 Flavobacteriales bacterium
TTACTGGCGTAATTGCTACTATTGTCTTTGGATGTTTTATGGCTGTTTATATTTTTCAAATAGATACTGTTTGGGCTCATTCAATTCTGGATTCTTGGGGATTGAACTACAACAAAGGCGGTTTAGCGCTTATAATGTCTCTAGTTATTATGGGCTTCGCAACGAGTTTTATACTCACGCTTTCTTTTATGCAATTGCTTAAGGAATCTTGGAATCAAAAAAGCAGTTAAGTCTACTTAGTTTTTTTACTCAAAGCGCTTGTCTTTTTGGTATTTAGCACTATATTTGCACCCGCCTTCGAGAAAAGTTTTTCGCTCTTTCGGGCAAGCCTGTCTTAGTGATAGACTTTGAAAGAAGGTAATAACTATTAATAAATTAATTCAAACGTTACGCTATGTACGCAATTGTAGAGATAGCAGGGCAGCAATTTAAAGTTGCAAAAGACCAACGTGTTTTTGTACACCGTTTAACCACAGAAGAAGGCAAGAAAGTTTCTTTCGATAATGTTCTTTTGATTGGTGACGGAGACAAAGTTACAGTTGGCGCCCCGGTTATAGACGGCGCTCAAGTAGGTGCCAAAGTGCTTAAGCACTTAAAAGGTGATAAAGTGATTGTTTTCAAAAAGAAACGTCGCAAAGGTTACCGAGTAAAAAACGGACACAGACAATCATTGTCTGAAATCGTAATTGAGAGTATCGTAGTAAGCGGTGCCAAGAAAGTGGCTGCTCCTAAAAAAGAAGCTAAGGCAGAAAAGCCTGCGGCTCCTAAAACAGAAGTTGCTCCGAAAGCTGCAGCACCTAAAGCAGAAGCTGCTCCAAGCACAGATTTAAGTTCTAAAACTGTTGCCGAATTAAAGGAGATGGCAAAAACTGCCGGAATCAAAGGTATTTCTTCTATGAAGAAGGCCGATTTAATCGCTGCTTTAAGCTAATAACCTTTAAAACTGAAACAAAATGGCTCACAAAAAAGGAGTTGGTAGTTCTAAAAACGGTAGGGAATCAGAATCGAAACGCTTAGGTGTTAAGATTTTTGGTGGACAAGCTGCTCGTGCAGGAAATATCATCATAAGACAAAGAGGAAATACACATCACCCTGGTGAGAACGTATACGGTGGAAAAGATCACACTTTACATGCTAGAGTTGACGGTCTTGTAAAATTCACAAAAAAGAAGGATAATAAGTCATACGTTTCTATTGTACCTTTCGAGGCTTAGTAAACTAGATTTATTCTATTATATATTAAAACCCACTCAAGCGAGTGGGTTTTTTGTTTCTATATAAGGTTTAATAATTGCTTATCTTGATAACTAACCGTAAATAAATATTGAACACATGAAACAACCAATCTCAGCAATACTAGTCTTTGCATTCTTTTTATTTACGAGCCAAAATATGAGCTCGCAGGAGATCACTAAATACGATTACCTAGAGGTTATTGTAATTCAGAAAGCGAATAATAGCGGTAAAATAAAGCGTATTAAGGTAGAAACTCAAGAATCACTTGAGGGTAAAACCATCACCATTAGAGACCTAGAGAATCTTAAGAGTACCTCAAGTCTACTCAATTATATGAACACGGCCAATTGGGAGTTTTTAGATCGTCAATCTATAGTTTCAGAAGAAAACGACCCAGTTTGGATGAGTTATATCTTTAGAAAGCTAAAAGCTGCTTATTAGACTTACTTTGTTTGGCATTATTTGTGATTTATTGTTGTAAATTCAATACAATGAAGCCGCTTTTAGTTTTATTACTTATCGTTACTTCTGGTTTTGGACAAACTCGAGAGAACCCCAAAACCATTCATGTTTTTGTGGCTCTGTGCGACAATGTAAATCAAGGCATAGTGCCAGTCCCCGCCAAATTAGGCAACGGTCAAGATCCTAAAAATAATTTATATTGGGGGGCAATGTACGGTGTAAAAGCACAATTAAAAAGGAGCAATAGTTGGCGACTAATACAAACAGAATTAAATCCACAGGAAGGTATTTTAGAGCGCTTACTTTTTAAGCACCGGACAAAGGAGGTCTATCTTTTAGCCGATGCATACGATGGCGCACTTATCAAACAAACAACTATTGATTTTTTAGAAGCAGCAGCAAGTTGTAATAGTCAAAACATTCAACTAAATGACCGCAACTTAAAATTTGCGGGAGACGCCAATTTAGTGGCCTATATTGGTCATGACGGTTTGATGGAGTTTAACGTGACTGGTAATTTCGTTTCTAAGAGTAAAACACCCAAAGACGCTATAATTTTGGCATGCATTAGTAAGGATTATTTTACGCCTTACTTAATAGAGACTAAAGCCAATCCGTTAGTTTGGACTACAGGCCTAATGGCTCCAGAGGCGTATACACTGGAAGCAGCCTTAGATGGTTGGGTTTTGAGCGAGACGCCCGAACAAATCCAAGAACGAGCAGCTCAAGCCTATCATGCATATCAAAAATGTGGAATACG
>QIIH01000294.1 GCA_003229235.1 Flavobacteriales bacterium
AACCCCCTACGGCGAGTATTCCATTCTATGCACAACTAATATTTTCTTTTACTGTATTTCAAGCTATTAAAGCAGATCATGACAACGATGGCATTTTTTCCATCGATGAAGATTTAAACAATGACAACAATGTATTAGACGATAATACTGACGGAGATAATTTTCCAAATTTTGTTGACTTTGATGACGATAATGACGGTGTCCTAACCCGTGATGAAATAGAAATTGACGACGATGGCAACATTACTTTTCCAGATACCGATGGTGATGGGATACCAGATTATCTAGACCCAGATAAAAGCCTCAAGAAATTGAGGCTTTTTTAATTCAACTTTTTTGGGCGGCTATTTTCTTGCCAACACTTTTTTAGCTTTTTCTTGTATAGAGGCCGCGTTTAGACCATACTTTTGCATTAGTTGATCGGGTGTTCCCGATTCCCCAAAAGTATCCATAGTAGCGACAAACTCTTGCGGTGCAGGATTGTTAAGTGCAAGCACTCTAGCCACACTTTCGCCTAATCCACCTAAATAGTTATGCTCTTCGGCTGTAACCACGCATCCTGTTTTCGATACGCTCTTAATAATCGCTTCATCATCTAATGGCTTAATGGTATGAATGTTTACTACTTCGGCGCTAATACCTTGGTTGTTTAATTCTTCTGCAGCCAATAACGCCTCCCAGACTAAATGTCCAGTGGCGATTATAGTAACATCGGTACCTTCTTGTAGTAAAACGGCTTTACCAATATTAAATGTTTGATCCTTCGGTGTAAAATTAGCCACTTTTGGGCGTCCAAAACGCAAGTAAACAGGTCCGGTATATTCGGCTATAGCCAATGTAGCTGCCTTGGTTTGGTTGTAATCACAAGTGTTAATTACCGTCATGCCAGGAAGCATTTTCATTAGGCCAATGTCTTCTAGTATTTGATGCGTTGCTCCATCTTCGCCAAGAGTAATTCCAGCATGCGAAGCACAAATCTTAACATTTTTTCCAGAATAGGCAATGCTTTGCCGAATCTGATCATAAACTCTTCCTGTCGAAAAGTTAGCAAAGGTTCCGGTAAACGGAATCTTTCCACCTATTGTCATTCCAGCAGCAAGACACATCATATTGGCTTCTGCTATCCCTACCTGAAAAAAGCGTTCTGGATGATTCGCCTCAAATTCGTTCATCTTTAACGAACCCGTTAAGTCGGCACATAATGCCACGACATTAGGATTTGTTAGTCCAAGCTGAGTTAGTCCAGCTCCAAAGCCAGATCGAGTATCTTTTTTTCCTGTATCTGTATATTTTGTCATATCATGCCCGTGAAAACGGGTATCTTTATAATGATTAATTCAATTTTAATAATCTCCTAAAGTCTCAGCGTTTTGTGCCAATCCAATGGCTAGCTGTTCATCGTTAGGGGCTTTTCCATGCCATGCATGTGTGTGCATCATAAAATCTACACCATTACCCATAACCGTTGTCAATAATACACAAACTGGAGCCCCGTTTCCGGCAGCTTCTTTTGCATTTTTCATTCCACTAATAACTTGATCGAGATTGTTCCCATCCTCAATTACTAAAACCTTCCAGCCAAAAGCTTCAAACTTAGCGATCATACTACCCATATTGAGTACATTATCTGTAGACCCGTCTATTTGTTGACCGTTAAGGTCTACGGCTAAAACTAAATTGTCTACGCCGTTAGCGGCAGCATACATTATGGCCTCCCAGTTTTGACCCTCTTGCAGTTCGCCATCGCCACATAAGGCATATACCAAATGTGTATCGTTGTTTAGTTTTTTTGCTTGAGCAGCACCTGCGGCTACAGAAATACCTTGCCCTAGAGAGCCTGAGGCGATTCGTATTCCGGGCAAGCCCTCGTGTGTTGTTGGATGGCCTTGTAGGCGTGAGTTTATTAATCTAAAGGTGTTTAACTCGTCTACAGGAAAGTATCCAGAACGAGCTAAAACACTGTAAAATACAGGCGAAATGTGACCATTAGACAAGAAAAATAAATCTTCGTCCTTCCCGTCCATCGAGAAGCCTGGTTTACGATTCATTATCTCTTGATACATTGCTACAAAAAATTCGGCGCAGCCTAAAGAACCTCCAGGATGTCCTGAATTCACTTTATGAACTTGCCTTAAAATGTCGCGGCGAACCTGAGTGACTAATGCTTCGAGTTGTGCAATATCGGGCATATAATTTAGTTTGAGATTAAGGCCAAAAATAGGTTTTTAAACTACCAAGGCAAAGCCCCAAATTGTCGATTTATTAACGATATGAGTGGAATAGTTAACATTAGCTAACATTTAACGAGAATATTGTTTCAAGGTGCTATCTTTGTCTCCTATTTTTATCCTATTTATGAAGTTTTCCCTTCACGCTACAGATTCCAAAAGCGACGCCAGAGCTGGCACAATTACCACAGATCACGGAAGCATTGAGACTCCAATTTTTATGCCTGTTGGTACTGTCGGAACTGTTAAAGGCGTACATCAGCGAGAGTTAAGAGAAGACATCAATCCAGACATTATTTTAGGCAATACCTATCATTTATATTTACGTCCAAAGACTTCAATTTTAGAAAAGGCCGGCGGGTTGCATAAATTTATGAATTGGGACAGACCCATTCTTACCGATAGTG
>QIIH01000319.1 GCA_003229235.1 Flavobacteriales bacterium
GTTTTAGTATACTCTTCTGGCTTGTATCCCATAAATTCTTGGTCTATAACTACTTCGGGATATAAATACTGAATTCCCTTTAAACATTCATTAACTCGTTCTTGATCGCTCAGAGCTCCCATTCGTTCGGCATCTTGCGCCCAACAATATATTTGCAAGACTCCTTTGTCTGCATCATATCCGTAGGAAGGATAAACAATTTGACGGTTAGGGCGATCTGACGTCCCCACTCCTAGTCCTTCACCTTGGCGTTTTCCTAATATTGCCCAGAATTGAGATTTAAAAGTAATAAAAGCCTTAAAAGAAGGCATATAATTACACTCTCGAATGGCTCTTGCTTTATCGAAAGATAAATTGTCAAAGAAGTTGGTTTTGAGCTCCCCGTTTAGATAATTTCCGTTGGGCAGTGTACTAATGGCATAAGCGTATTGTTTAGAGAATTTTTCACCTTTATTATTCTGAACACCTATATTTATTCCTCCATGACCCCCATAAAGGCTCTTATCGTAATTTACATGGGTTACCTTATGCTCGGTAAATACACGTTGTTTTTTGAAAGATGGAGAAGCAAGTGGGGGTGCTGTTGCATCGGCAGCTGGGACCGTTGCAGGAGCTTGAGCATCTTTAGTAAGATTTTCTGGTGAATAGCCTTTAGTACCGTCATCTCCTGGAAGCAGACCAAGAATTTGCTGCGCATATTTGCCATCTTCTTCTCGTATTCCTGCATCAAAATTTAATACCGTTTTACAAGCATCTGGCAGGTGTTGCATTCCCTGATTAACGGTAAGCATATAGATACTTGTATCTAGACTGTCGTATGGGTTTAAACTTCCTCCCCAATCGTAGGCAGCCATTACCATCTCTGCGAAACTTACAGAATACATCCCAGATCCCACATTCATAGTCTCTAGATAACTGGTGATATTGTAGCTTAGATTTGCATCTTTAGGCCCCATTTTTTCTTGATAATAATCTCCAAGTTCACCCAGTGTGAATACATTAGTTAAATAGGCCCACATTGAATAATTGTCAAATACGAGTAGTTTTTTAAACCCTTCTTCAAAATTAGTAGTGATGCCGTCAATAAACGGCTGAATAACTACACCGATAATCTCATTTATAGGTAAATACTTAACTCCTTTAGCATCTGTAGCTGGTGATAGCCAAATTTTTGGGATACCTCCTCCATTAGCTTTGTCAAAGTTTAGTGTATTCAGGGTAGCATGCTGTGCTTCGATAGGAGCATCCATGTTATTATATCGCATTCGCTGCTCTGGAGAATTGTAATAAAATTTGCGCCATTTAACGAGTTGCTCTGTATGGTTGTTTGCTCTCAATACCTGATTCAGCATGATAGACAATTGTTGAACAGGCAACATATCTGGCGAGAATTGTGGTAATCTCATCCCACCAACTTCGCCATAAAGCCCATCATTATCTTTACTAGAAGCATTATAACTACTGGAGTACCATGTATCTATTCGACCGCCAACTCTTTTTGATGCTTCAAATAATTCGAATTCAATCCCTAAAGATTGTAACATGAGTCCCGCGTACATCCCAGCAAAACCTCCACCAATAATCCCAACCAGTGGAATAGCCTCTGATGATTTCTTGCTCAGGGGAGTGTTTAATACATTTTTAAAAGCGGCAGCATTTTTTCTGCTGCGCTGTCTGTTTATTTCTTTCAAGTACTTATCTCCATAATGGACGAGCAAAAAATCGGAAAAAGCTTTTCTAATCGACCCTTGATTTTGAGACGATTTTTTTACTGGATTCCGTTTAGGAGTATGTCTAAACTGTAAATAACTCATAGTGCTTGGATTGAGTGTCGAGGCTGTGCCGCCTTATTTTATTTCACTTTAAAACTAAGCCTACTCCCATCTATAAACAATAGGGAGTTTTACCTGTTTCTTTTTTAAATAAGACAAAAAAAAGACGGCAACTTGTCGTCTTTTAATAACGTGAATTATATAATTAGTTCTTAATAAAACGTTTTACCGTAATACCACTAGCTGTCTCAAGTTTTACAAAATAAACACCAGCGACAAGTCTTGTAACATCAAAACGTTGAGACTCATTAAACGCACTAATATCTAGTGTCATTACACTTTTACCGGAGATGTCAAAAACTATAACATCTGTTAACGGGTCATTTCCGTTATACTGTATTGTGAGTCCATTCTGTGTTGGATTGGGATATAAAGAAAACTGAGTGCCAAGCTCTAAGTCGTTCGTACTTAATACCGATCCATAAAGTTGCACCTCTGCTATTTGCATACTCGGAATACCAGCCCCGCCAGTATCGTCACAGGCGTTGGTGAAGTTGATCTCATACCACTGAAAATCTATAGTGTTGTCAAATTTAAAAGTTCGTGTCTCAAATCTATCTGTAATACAAGAAATGGTTCCGCTAGTAATAACTCCAAAAGCAACGCCATCATTAGAGGCAC
>QIIH01000166.1 GCA_003229235.1 Flavobacteriales bacterium
CGTTGGTATAAAATAGATAATACAAGATTTGGAGTTAATATCGTTATGTACGCATTGACTTCATAAACAACTATTAAATGGATAAAGTTTTAGCAAATATTGAACAAGAAGTTAAAGACTTAACTGTTAAACTTGACAACTTAAAAAAAGAAATAGGTAAAGTTATTGTTGGGCAAGAAGAAACCATTGAGCAACTTCTTATTACTTTTTTAGCGGGGGGTCACGCCTTGCTTGAAGGGGTGCCAGGACTGGCAAAAACACTGATGATTAGGACTTTATCGGAATGTATCGATTTGAAATTTAAAAGGATACAGTTTACACCCGATTTGATGCCATCAGATATTATTGGTACAGAAATTCTCGAAGAAGATCACAGCACAGGAAAGAAATTTTTTAAGTTTAACAAAGGGCCAATTTTTGCCAATATCGTTTTGGCAGATGAAATTAATAGAACCCCACCAAAAACGCAAGCGGCCTTATTAGAGGCTATGCAAGAATTTGAAGTCACATATTCTGGGACTACATACAGTCTTGACCGACCATTCTTTATTTTGGCAACACAAAACCCAATTGAGCAATCGGGTACTTTTCCGCTTCCTGAAGCCCAACTAGATAGGTTTTTGTTTTATGTTAAAATTGGGTATCCCAATGAAACCGATGAAACTAATATTTTAAAAAATACCACTGGAGTAAAAAAGGAAACCTTACAAAGGGTTATTAGTGGTGATGACATTTTGAGACTGCAACATTTGGTTAGAGAAGTTCCTATTAGCGAAGATCTGATCAATTTTGTAAGCAAAGTGGTTCGTGCTACACGCCCAGAAACTACCACCAACGACTATGTAAAGGAGTGGGTTAATTGGGGTGCTGGCCCTAGAGCGGGGCAGGCAATGATTCTTACGGCAAAGGCCAGAGCGCTGCTACAAGGTCGATTGGCGGTTACCTTGAACGACATCAACCATGTTGCACTGCCTGTATTAAGACATCGCATTATCGTGAATTTTAGAGCAGAATCTGAAGGTATTGATGCAGATCGCGTTACAACACGACTTCTTGAAAATATCATGCCTTCTCTTAAAAAATCTAAATAAGTGAAATTAGATTATCAACAATTATTAAAGCCAGATATTGTTAAAAACGTCTCTGGATTGGCATTAATTGCCAGAGTAATTGTAGATGGGTATATGTCTGGGGTTAATCATAGCAGAAGAGTAGGGTCAGGAATGGAGTTTAGTCAATTCAGAAGCTACCAGCCCGGTGACGATTTAAGATTATTAGATTGGAAAATGCTGGCGAGATCGGGACGATATTATATCAAACAATCAGAAATTGAAACTAACATTTCTGTTAAGTTTATTTTAGATTCCAGCAAGTCTATGCTACACCAGGAGCAAGAACTTTCTAAAATGGATTATGTTAGAGTACTAGTCGCCTCTCTTGCTTATCTATGTCAAAATCAGGGTGATGCTGTAGGTCTATTTGCCTTAAATGATCGCCATTTACACAGTCTTTACCCAAAAATTCAGAAGCAACATTTTAATCGCCTTTTGTTAGAACTTCTCAACATCGAAAACGAAGGGGCTTGGCCAAAAAACCCTGACGATTCAAGAAAATTACATGACCGTACTCATAAAGAACTAATCTTTTTTGTTACAGACATGTACGAAGAGCAGAATGAGTTAACTGCATTTATAAAACAACTTAAAACATTGCGAAACGAAGTTGTTGTATTGCATATAATGGGAAAAGACGAACTAGAATTCAATTATAACGGGAATGTGACTTTTGAAGATCTCGAAACGGGAACAAAAGTTAAGGTAAATACTATTGAAGCTAAAAAGAAGTATATCAAATCGTTAAACGAGATGATTAAAAATACCAAAGACATGTTATTGGCAAACGGCATAAGTTATCACTTAATGAGTTTGGATAAAAGCATAGGAGAAACGATAGAGATGTTTCTCAAAAAACGTAATAAATTAGTTTGATATGTTCTTTCTAAACCCTGCATATCTATGGGCATTCTTGGGACTAACAATCCCAATAGCAATTCATTTATGGAGTAAAAAAGAAGGCAAAACAATCAAAATTGGGAGTGTACAATTACTCAAAAAGGCAGATACCAAACAGAGTAGTAGTATAAATCTAAATGAATTTTGGCTGTTAATATTGAGATTACTTTTAATAAGTGTTCTTGTACTTATCATGGCTGATTTGCGAATCAGAAAGAAAGGAGAAAATGCCGCGATTACATATATAGTAGAACCTTCTTTATTACAGAACAACGAAATTAAATCGATACTTGACACGGTTTCGACCAATTACCCAATTAGATTGCTTCAAAAGGACTTTCCAGAAATCGATTTAGAAGAAGATTATAATCTTTCTTTCACAATTCCTAATTATTGGCAATTGGCTAGAGAAATGCAAGCTTTACAATCTGATAGCATTA
>QIIH01000349.1 GCA_003229235.1 Flavobacteriales bacterium
GGTACAGAAGCTACCAGTTTAGTGGCAGAAGATTCTTGTAAAAGCGAAAAAGGAGAAACTAAATGCTCAAGAATTTCGAAGGCCGTTAGTACCGGTCTATCAGAATCTCGCACCGTCGAAACATCTAAGTCTAAATCTTCTCCTCGGGTATTTAACACATCAAACCCCTCGCGAGTCATAAGCTCCGTTAACGGATTTTGAACGCCTAAATCAAGGATTGCTTCTTGAGTAGAAACGGCTCCTTTTAAAAATTCTATGGTTTTTTGATATCGCTTGGCAGGAAGTTTTCCTTCGTACATAAAGCGACTAATATTTGTAAACTATAGCGTTTATATGCATGCCACCACCAACACTCGCAAACATAATAATATCTCCTTTGTTTACTTGGTGTTGTTCATATTGGCCTTTACGCACCATGTCAAATAATGTTGGCACCGTGGCAACAGAACTGTTACCCAGAGTTTGAATACTCATTGGCATAACATTTTCTGGAATAGGAGTGTCACATAAACGGTAAAGACGTTTTAAGATAGCCTCGTCCATTTTTTCGTTCGCCTGATGTATAAATATTTTTTTTACTTGGTCTAGACCTACTCCTGCATTATCTAAGGCCAATTTCATGGCGTTAGGAACGTTTGTTAAAGCAAATTCGTAGATCTTTCTGCCATGCATTTTTAAATAACGAGTGTCTTGGCTTAAATCTTGATTGTTAGATCTTCCGAAAAATAAATAGTACGCTTCATCATAGGTATAACTAGCCGTTGTTCGACCTAAAATGCCATCTTCTGTATCGGAATGTTCTACAATTGCTGCCCCTGCCCCATCAGAATAAATCATAGAATCACGATCGTGTTTGTCTAGTACTCTTGACAGCGTTTCTGATCCTATCACAAGGCAACGTTTTGCTAAGCCTGATTTAATAAAAGCTTGGGCCTGTGTCACCCCTTCAATCCAACCAGGACAACCAAATAAAATATCGTACGCCACACATTGTGGATTTTTAATACGCAAACTGTGTTTTACTCTACTCGCCAAGCAAGGAAGAATATCACTCTGTGCTTGCCCCTTTTTGACATCTCCAAAATTGTGTGCCACAATAATATAGTCAATTGATTCTGGATCTATATCTGCATCTGCAATAGCTCTTTCGGCTGCAAAAAAAGCGAGGTCAGAGGAGGTTAAATGATCTTTAGCATAACGTCTTTCACCTATGCCAGTAATGCCTTGAAACTTCTCGATTATCACATTATTTGGATGTGAAAAAGGTTGGCCTTCTGTATCTAGAAATTCGTGCTTGACAAAGTCTTCGTTTTTTTCAATCCCGCTAGGAATATAACTTCCCGTTCCAGTGATTATTACGCCCATAGTGTCACTCTTGTTTGAATGTCGGATGCTAAACTACTTAAAATAACGCTCTTAAGATTGTTTTGTATATGCAAAAGACAATTTTTGTTAAAAATTAAGTAATCAACGATTAAAATAGAAATTTTATGTCAAATCTCCTCTTTTATTAATAATTCAATATTTATGCCTCCATAAAATCAGAAATCGGGGCACAAGTGCAAATTAAGTTTCTGTCTCCATATGCATCATCTACGCGACGCACGCTTGGCCAGAATTTATTGTCTGCAATATAGTCTAAAGGAAAAGCAGCTTCTTCTCTCGAATATTCCATTTCCCATGTGTTAGCAGTTAACATTTGCAATGTATGCGGCGCGTTTTTAAGTATAGTATTAGGGGTTTCTTTTTGTCCTTTATCTATTTCTTTTCGAATGCTAATCATTGCATCACAAAAAC
Source organism: Flavobacteriales bacterium (assembly GCA_003229235.1). Taxonomy (GTDB): domain Bacteria; phylum Bacteroidota; class Bacteroidia; order Flavobacteriales; family Flavobacteriaceae; genus Gilvibacter. The sequence continues at coordinate 1,798 of QIIH01000349.1, forward strand.
GATCTAATTCTGCTTTGTTTTCGCTTTCTGTTGGCTCAATCATCATGGTTCCGGCTACGGGAAAACTTACCGTTGGAGCATGAAAACCATAATCCATCAAACGTTTTGCGATGTCTGTAACTTCGATACCAACTTCTTTAAAAGGACGACAGTCTATAATCATCTCGTGAGCTGCGCGTCCGCGTTCGCCCGAATATAAAGTCTCGTAATGTCCTTTAAGTCTTTCTTTTAAATAGTTTGCATTTAAGATTGCAATCTCGGTGCTCTTTCTTAATCCTGCTTCTCCTAACATACAGATGTATCCGTAAGAAATTAGACAAGCCAATGCGCTACCCCAAGGTGCTCCAGAAATAGCAGTAATTGCCTTTTCTCCGCCAGTAGCAATTACTGGATTAGAAGGTAAAAAAGGAACAAGCTGCGCTGCTACGCAAATAGGGCCAACACCTGGGCCTCCTCCTCCGTGAGGAATGGCAAACGTTTTATGTAAGTTTAAATGGCAAACATCGGCGCCAATTGCTCCAGGATTAGTTAGTCCTACCTGAGCATTCATGTTGGCTCCGTCCATATAAACCTGCCCACCATTATCGTGAATAATAGTTGTAATTTCTTTAATTGCAGATTCGTAAACCCCATGAGTAGAAGGATAGGTAACCAT
>QIIH01000259.1 GCA_003229235.1 Flavobacteriales bacterium
AACTATATTCTCTATTTCTTTAAAGTCTGTAACAGAACAAGCTAGGTTGGTAGCTATTTGAGATGTGCCAGCATTTCCTGGAGCCACAAAAAGAGCGTCGCACAATGGGCTTTGAGAAATTTTAAGGGACAGCGCGTGTTCGCGACCTCCAGAACCAAGGACAAGAATGTTCATTTTAAAGGGAATTTTACCTGAGCAGCAAAAATAAATGTTTGTAAATTGACCTACTAATTATTTGATTTGAATTTATTCAATCTTACTCTAAAGCTCAAAGGGTTTCCTATCGCGAAGGCCAAGGTAGTCTTGGCACAAATTCAGGCAATGTCCAATGCTCAACACAAGGCCTATGTGCAACATCAACGAGCAGATATAGTAGATTATCATCTCAAAAACAACGCAAACTACAGACAATTGGCTGGTACAGATAGCATATCATCTTGGAACGAGGTGCCCATCTTACACAAACACAACTTGCAAAAACCATTACAAGAGCGTTTATCTAAAGGCTTTACCAAAAAAAATGTCTATGTCAATAAAACATCAGGTTCGAGCGGACATCCCTTTATTTTTGCCAAAGATAAGTTTGCTCACGCCTTGACTTGGGCACAAATTTTTGATCGCTTTTCGTGGTACGATTTAGATTTTAATCACAGCTTGCAGGCTAGGTTTTACGGCATTCCACTAGATAGAATTGGTTATGCGAAAGAACGCCTTAAAGACGGTCTAAGCAAACGATATCGCTTTCCGATTTTTGATTTACAAGAGGTCAAACTTGAAAAAATTCTCAAGGTCTTTGGAATCAAGTCCTTTGTATATATCAATGGATATACGAGTTCGATTGTTCTTTTTGCCAAATTTTTAAAAGAGAGGGAAATTGTTTTAACAGCGGTGTGCCCTACGTTACGAGCCTGTGTTGTTACTTCCGAGATGCTGTATGATATCGATAAAACCTTGATCGAGGCTAGCTTTGGAGTACCCGTTATTAACGAGTATGGTGCCTCGGAGTTAGATCTTATTGCATTTACCAATCCGATGGGGCAGTTCCGAGTGAATAGCGAGAGCCTATTTTTAGAGATTTTAGATCAAAACGATCGGTCGGTTAAAAACGGGCAAGAAGGACGTATTGTAATAACCTCGCTATATAATAAAGCACATCCTTTTATTCGTTACGACATAGGAGACACGGGGGTTTTAGATGAGCAGAGCACAATTAAGACTCCTATTCTTAAAAAACTTATTGGCAGAACCAATGATATTGCTCATCTACCTAGCGGGAAGACGGTTCCTGGGCTTACATTTTATTATGTCACCAAAAGTATTATAGAAGACGATGGTGTCGTTACAGAGTTTATAATTGAACAAAAGCAAATAGATACTTTTGCCATTCAATACGTTTCTAAAAGAGCCTTAAACACGCAAGAAATAGAACAAATTAAAACTGCTTTAATACAATATCTAGAGCCTGGATTAACATTGACTTTTGAGCGTAGAGATGTGCTAACAAGAGGCGCAAGTGGCAAACTCAAACAGTTTGTGAGTTATTTATGAGTCAATTATGGGTAAAGACGTACTAATTATTTCAAATTATTATCCGCCAGAAATGGGTGCGGCCGCAAATCGTATTCAAGAAATGGCACAGCAGCTTAACAACTTAGGTTGTGCGGTAACTGTTTTATGCCCATTGCCTAATTATCCCTTTGGAAAAATCTTTAACGATTATCCTAAAAAAGGACCTTACAAAGAGACGATACAGGAGATTAATGTAATTAGGTTGTCTACCTATGCAACAAAATCTACCGAGCGAATAAAACGCTTTAAAGGGATGTTTGCATTCGCTAGAAGTGTCTCGGCTTATATAAAGAACAATGCCATTCCAGAAAATATTATTGTACAGTCGCCTCCTTTATTAATTTCTTATTTTGCGGTGCGAAGTTTGAATAAAAAAGGACATATTCCCATCTTGAATGTGTCCGATTTATGGCCCATCGCGGGGGTCGAACTTGGGGCCATCAAAAAAGGAACGATGTATCGTTACTTCCTAAAAATGGAACGTTATATATATCGCAATTCTACGCTTGTTTTAGGGCAGTCTGAAGAAATACTAAAATATGTTGGTAAAATAGCTCCAAGTACAAAAACACAATTATATCGTAATTTTTCAAGCCCCATCACCCCAGAATGTGTACAAAAGCCTAAAAAGGAAGTGCGTTTAATTTACGCTGGATTGTTAGGGACGGCTCAAGGTATTTTTGAGTTGTGTTCGCAGTTAGAATTACCTGATAATTGGCAGCTCGATTTGTATGGAGAAGGGACAGAGGCAGGGCAAATTATAGATTATTTACAGACTTCGAATAAAGCGATACACTATAAAGGCACTCTGGCAAAAGTAGCCCTTCATGAGTTGCTACCAAGCTATCATTTAAGCCTCGTG
>QIIH01000275.1 GCA_003229235.1 Flavobacteriales bacterium
GTAATTATTATCGAAGAAACCCTACAGTTAGCCAAAACCGATTTTACTACTAGCTTTAGTTATAAAGCCGAAAACTGGGAAGCGTACACAAAACATAATTATGCCAAATTTAATGTATGGCATACCTGGATAGAATATATAAACCGGCTACTGGGAGCACTTTCGGGCTTGGCTATTTTGGTAATGGCAGGACTTTCTATTCGTGAATGGAAACGCCAAAAAAGCATTACGTTACTCTCTATATTGAGTGTGTTCTTAATTGGGTTTCAAGGTTGGCTTGGGGCAGTAGTGGTTTATTCTGAACTCGCACCAGTTAAAATTACTATTCATATGGTGATGGCCTTGGTTATTGTGGCTGTATTACTTTATTTATTATATCTGAGTCAATCCAAATATGAACGACAAAAGACAGATTTGCCTTTTAAAAATGTTCTTGTTTTAGCGTTATTGCTAAGTTTGATTCAAATTATTTTAGGAACGCAAGTAAGACAATTGGTAGATGATGCTGTTGCTACTTTTGGCTACGAAAATAAATCGGCTTGGATGGCGAATCCTACTTTACTCTTTTACGTGCACCGTACTTTCTCGATTGTAATTACTTTAGTCGTCATATTTATTTGGTACAGAAACCGCAGCAAAAAATATGAACTATGGGGAATCACGCCCATGCTTGCTCTCGTCCTAGGGGAAGCATTTACTGGAATAGCCATGTATTATTTTGATTTTCCAGTGCTGTCGCAACCACTGCACTTGGTTTTAGCTTCACTTTTATTTGGGGTACAATTCTATTTGATTTTACAAGTTTTTGTGCATCAAAAGACCACAGAATTATCGTAATTTTACGCCCCTTAAAGCATCATAAATGATTTACAGATTCAGGATTATTCTAGACGCCCAAGAGGATGTGTTCCGGGACGTAGAAATTGAGCAAACTTCAACATTAGAAGACTTTCATAATGCCATTACTCAGGCATTTGGTTTTGCTGGGCAAGAGATGGCGAGTTTTTATATTAGCGACGACGAATGGAGCCAAGGCGAAGAGATTGCCTTGTTTGATATGAGTGAAGGCACAGACGAAACTCGTTTAATGGGCTCTACCTTATTAGACGATGTAGCAGACAAAAAAAACACCCGTCTTATCTATGTGTATGATTTTTTATCGATGTGGACCTTTTTGGTAGAACTAGCAGAAGTTGCCGAACCAGAACTTGGTATAATTTACCCTAATCTCATGTTCGCTCATGGTGACTTGCCAGAAGAAGCCCCCGAAAAAGAGTTTGTTGGCGAAACAGAAGGCGAAGATGCCATGGACGATTTGGACGAAGACAATGAAGATTATTCAGACTTAGACGAAAACTATCTCTAACCACAGCCATCCAACTAAATGATTAACTTATACAGTACTCAAATTCGCTCGCTTTCTATTCATAGAGTAGGTAATAAAAGTAGAGCCGAAGGCCTATTTTTATCTTCCAAACCATATAAGCTTAGTGACGAGTTAAGCCCACTGATTCGAGAATTTTTCTTTAAACCCTTTAGAGAAAAAGAAGAAAATTACTTTAATTTTAGCCATGAGTCTGACCTAGAATTTCACGAGTTATTCAACTTAGTTAGCAAAGGATTTGAAAATCCTGACGATATGCACGAGCTGAGTAATGCTATTACTACACATTTGTATAATCAAGCCGAGCATCCGCATATAAAAAATGGTGAAGTGTACGTGGCTTACCTCGAAAACTTGCAAATTGACAATCAAAAAGTTGATGGGATTGGAATATTTAAATCCGAATTAAAACAAGATTTTTTACAGTTCAACGAAACCCCCGAACAACTTGAAATGCAATTAAAACAGGGCATAAACCTCAACAAGCTAGATAAAGGTTGCCTAATTTTTAATGTAGCAAAAGAAGAAGGGTATAAAGTATTAAGTGTAGATAGCAATCGCTACGATGCGCGCTATTGGATAGAAAGCTTTTTAGGTGTAGAACCTTTGGCCGACGATAATTTTTACACTAAAAAGTATTTGCGATTTTGTCAGGATTTTGCAAAAGATGTAGTGCTTCCGGCAGAAGACAAACGCGAAGAAGTGCTCTTTATGAATAGAGCCGTAAATCACTTTGCAAAAAATGACACTTTCGAAGAATCTTCTTTTTTAAATGACGTGATTGAGAATCCAAAATTGATTCCTGAGTTTAAAAATTATAAGGCAGAAAAAGGCCCTAAATACAGCATTGAAGACTTATCAGATTTCTCGATTGCCAATACAGCCGTTACCGCAGCAAGAAAAAAAATAAAGAATGTAATTCAGCTGGACACTAACATTCAAATCAAATTGGATTTTATCAATCCTGAAAGTGCCGAACGCTTTGTAGAAAAAGGCTGGGACGAAGAAAAGCAGATGTATTATTATTTGGTATTTGGTTTATTTTAACCACGAGCAAAAATCCTAGTTAACGGAGTTTTTTATCAATTTAAGCAAATTTTGTAACAAAAATGTTGCTCACTCGTCATATCATCATATTCGCTAAACTCATTTTATGGAGCCAATTCTGACCATTTCCAATCTTACCAAAAAGTTTGGACCCCTAGTTGCCGTAGACGATCTTTCTTTTACTATAGAGAAAGGCAATGTTTATGGAATCTTAGGGCCCAACGGTAGTGGGAAATCTACCACTTTGGGTATCGTATTAAACGTAGTTAACAAAACCACAGGCAGTTTTCACTGGTTTGATGGTAGCGGAACTACACACGCCGCCCTCAAAAAAGTAGGCGCCATTATCGAAAGCCCTAATTTTTACCCATATATGACAGCCGCACAGAATTTGGCGTTGGTGGCTAAAATAAAAGGAGTTGCCACCGATAAGGTTGAAGAAAAACTTGAACTTGTTGGGCTTATAGAGCGTAAGGATTCTAAGTTTAAGACATATTCTTTAGGGATGAAGCAACGATTAGCAATTGCTTCTGCACTGCTTAACGATCCGGAGATTTTAATTCTTGACGAGCCCACTAACGGGTTAGATCCGCAAGGAATCCATCAAATAAGAGAAATCATACAAAAAATTGCAAGCGAAGGCACTACCATTCTTTTGGCATCTCACCTATTAGACGAGGTAGAAAAAGTATGTACGCACGTAGTAATCTTGCGCAAAGGAAAAAGCCTTTATTCTGGAAGTGTAGATGGCATGAACGCAAGTCATGGTTTCTTTACGCTACAGTGCCAAGACATGGTTGGCTTACAAGCATTTTTAGAAGGACATTCTTCTTTTGGCACTATAAAAGAGCAAAACGGCGAACTTCTGGCTTATTTAAATGAGCCTCTCGAAGCTGCACCATTAAACATTTTGTCTAAGTTATCTAAACAAAAAGAAAGTCTCGAAGAACAATTCCTAGAACTCACTAAGAACCAATAAACTATGTTAAGACTCTTGAATATAGAATACCAAAAGCTGCGTTATAATAAGTCTGCACGGGTTATTACCTTGGTTTATTTTATTCTCATAACCATGATTGCTTTAATCGCATCCATTGAGTTTAACTTTGGCGACTTTAGCTTTCGTGTGGCAGATCAAGGGATTTTTAACTTCCCGTTTGTTTGGCACTTTAATACTTGGATGGCGGCTGTTTTAAAGCTCTTCTTAGCGATTGTTATTGTCTCTATGATGGCAAACGAATACAGCCACAGAACTTTAAAACAAAACCTAATAGATGGCTTGAGCAAAAAAGAATTTGTGCTATCAAAGTTTATAACAATCGTTGCCTATGCGGCTGTCTCGACGGTATTTATCTTTTTAGTCTCACTCATTTTAGGCCTATTCTTTTCGGATTATAATGAGATAGGGATCATTTTTAGTGACTTAGAATACATATTTGCATACTTTTTAAAATTAGTTGCCTTTTTCTCTTT
>QIIH01000201.1 GCA_003229235.1 Flavobacteriales bacterium
TGTACAAGTAATTTAATACTTTAGTAATGAGTTGTTTATTAAAGCTATCGATTAAACAGTTCAACAACTAAACGATTAAACAATAATTAAGAGGGCTTATCTTTTATCCAATATCCTAGTCTTAAGCCCTATACCTTAACTCGGTTGTAAAGGATTTTCTACTCAAGACTTTGGACTCAATGCTCAGGACTAACTTATGTTTTCTGCTTCTTCTTTTTAGCAGCTGGAAACAAAACATTGTTGAGTATCAAACGATAGCCAGGTGAAGTTGGGTGAAGTGCCAATTCGGTTTTTGCATCCCCTACTCTATGTGTATAGTCTTCTGGATCGTGCCCTCCATAAAAAGTAAAGAAGCCTTTCCCTTTAATACCATGAATATATCGAGCCTCACCGTTGGTTTTATTTTCGCCCATAACCAGCACAGTCGATTTAATATTCCTGCGATCGTAGGAGGTCGTTTGCCCCATAAAAGCTTTAACCAAAGATGTATGATTTTGCACCAGCATCGTAGGGATTGGATCCCATTTAGCCGAGTAATCCATTAGCGAAAAATAGTCGGTTTCTTTAGGGATCGCACGTTTGCGCGTCATATCTATCGAAGAGAATTCGTAAACGTTAGGGCTGCGCTCTAGAATGTAATCTTTAAAAGCAAAGGTCTTGCTATAATCTAATTTACTTTGGTAACCTCCTTCACTCGGGTCGCCATCAAACATTGGTTCGCAAATATCAACTCCGGCTGCAGACAGTGCAATATCGAAACTGTCTGTTGCACTACACATCGCAAACATAAAGCCACCGCCAACAACATAATCTCTAATTTTTAAAGCGACATCGCGTTTGGCCTCAGATACTTTATCATAGCCTAATGATGTAGCCAAATCTTCTGCTCTTTTTTTATCGGCTATATACCAAGGTGCAGATCTAAAACTGCGATAGAACTTACCGTACTGACCCGTAAAATCTTCGTGATGTAAGTGTAACCAATCATACAATATGAGTTGATCTGAAAGTACTTCTTCGTCATAAATTACAGTATACGGTATCTCTGCATAGGTTAATACCATGGTAACGGCATCGTCCCAAGGCTGACTCCCTTTAGGAGAATAAACAGCTATTCGCGGGGCCTTTTCGAGCACAACGGCCTCCATGTTTTGTGATGGACTACTTATTTCTGTTAGAATTTGTTCGGTCTTCGCATCAGACAGCACTTCAAACTGAACTCCTCTAATCTGGCACTCTCTGCGAATTTCTTCAGAATCAGGCAACAAAAAAGAACCACCTCTATAATTGAGCAACCACTTTACTTTTGCTTGTCGTTCTAGTGTCCAATATGTGATTCCGTAAGCCTTTAGATGCTCAGTTTGCGACTCCGAATCCATAGGTATCAAAATATATGATGCCCACGTAGGGGTAGTGATTAGAAAGAATAATAAAAGGGCTATAATTCGCATAAGACGAATATAGGTACAATTTTTAATCCAAAATAAGTCTTTAAGAGAGAATTAGGAAGATTTAAAATCCTAGAAAGGAATATCATCATCTGGCAGTGCTCCAGAAGCAGGATTGTCGCCAAAAGCATCTTTAGGGCTTGGCAGATTGTCGGTTTTAAAGGTGTCGTCGTTGGCAGCAGCATTCATGCGAGAGTGAAACTCAAACGGCGAATCAAAGGCTTCGAGGTTTTCGAAACGTCCTAAATGCCCCACAAACTTAAGTCTAATCTCATCGAGACCACCGTTGCGATGCTTGGCTACGATAAACTCGGCTTGGCCAGCTGTTGGTGAGCGGTCTTCGTCGTCCCATTCGTCTATTTTATAATATTCTGGACGATAAATAAACGATACAATATCTGCATCCTGCTCAATTGCTCCAGATTCACGAAGGTCGGAAAGAAGTGGACGTTTACTTCCTCCTCGTGTTTCTACCGCACGCGATAACTGAGATAAAGCAATTACAGGAACATTTAGTTCTTTTGCTAAGGCTTTTAAGTTTCTAGAAATAGTAGATATTTCTTGTTCACGATTTCCTCCTTTTTGGCTTCCGCCTGCGGTCATTAATTGTAAATAATCAATCACAATCAACTGAATATCCTGCTGCGACTTTAAACGTCTCGCTTTGGCGCGTAAATCGAAGATCGAAAGAGAGGGCGTATCGTCAATAAATAGCGGTGCCTTTTCTAAATCTTTTACTTTTACGTTTAACTGTTCCCATTCGTGCTGCTCAAGGTTTCCCGTACGCAATTTCTCAGAACTCAAGCCAGTTTCTGAAGAAATTAAACGTGTTATAAGCTGTATAGAAGACATTTCACAAGAGAAAAACGCCACTGGAATATTATGATCTACCGCCATATTTCTGGCCATAGAAAGCGTGAGTGCCGTTTTACCCATACCAGGACGTGCAGCGATAATAATCAATGTTGCCAACCCGAAGTAAGTTTATCTAGCTTATGAAACCCAGATGGAACACCAGACAACCCTTCTTTGTTTGCGATCTCCTCGATTCTTTTCTTTGCTTGAATCACCAAATTTTGAGCTGTCTCTGAGGAGCGCTTAATATTACCTTGAGTAATTTCGTATAATTTAGATTCAGCAGTATCTAGTAAGTCGAATACATCTGTAGACTCGTCATAAGACTCTTCGATTATCTCACTTGAGATCTTAATAAGGCTTCGCTGAATAAACTTTTGAAGAATGATGCGTGCGTGAAACTCGATATGAGCAGAAGACGACACTTTTTGAGTTAATTGAATCAGGTAAA
>QIIH01000382.1 GCA_003229235.1 Flavobacteriales bacterium
GTACTTTTTGACCATAGTCCGATATGCCTTTTTTATGTCGGTAACTGTAGCAGAACGTTCAATTTCGAGAATTTTATATGCGGCATCTGCGCTATTAAAAAACATTGCCTTAATACTCTCAAATTCGCCAACATTCACACCCAAAAACCCAGCAATTCGACCTATTTCTTCAACTTCTGATTTGTGTACATGCCCATCGGCGTTAGCGACGCTAAACAAAAAGTGTAGTATTTGTAATCGCGATTCGTAACGAGTTCGAGACCGCAAAACGTTACAAATATTTTGTGCGGATATAGTTCTGTTCTTTATAACATCGTTAAACACTTTAAAGGTTGCATTAGCACGTTCCTTTCCGTACGATTGAACAAAATATTCGCGTACGTATTTTAACTCGGAGTCACTTACATTACCGTCTGAGCGAATCACCAACGAAGCCAAAGACAACAAATTGAGCTCAAAATCTGCAGGACTAACTTTATCTCTAGGCTGAGAAAACGCCCGCCTAACTGATCCTTTAGATTTTCCACCAGCGAGCTCGTCTATAAAACTCCCAACAATAAAACCAAGAATGGCACCTCCAAACTTGTAAACACTATAGCCAATTACGGCTCCTATCCAACGAAACATAAATTAATGTAAATTATAAATAATAATTGCGACCAAAGATAGGTAATTCTGCCATCCAAAATTACCTACTGCAACAAAGCAGCCTCTTAAAATTGGTTATCTTTGCAATGTAAATGTTACAAAAAAAACAAGGAATCTTATGTATCCACCAGAAATAGTTAATCCAATGAAAGAAGATCTGACAGTTGCAGGCTTCTCTCAACTTGATTCGGCCCAAGAAGTACAGGCCGTTTTAGCACTAGAAGGAACAACACTTGTTGTTGTAAACTCGGTATGTGGCTGTGCTGCTGCCAATGCCCGTCCTGGAGCAAAAATGTCGTTGCAGAATGACAAAAAACCAGATCATTTAGTTACTGTTTTTGCTGGCGTCGACACCGAAGCCACTAACGCAGTACGCGCTCAAATGGCGCCGTTCCCTCCAAGCTCTCCTGCAATGGGATTGTTTAAAGATGGTGAGTTAGTGCATATGCTAGAGCGTCATCATATAGAAGGACGCCCTGCCGCGATGATCGCAGAAAACCTAATGGATGCGTATAACGAATTCTGCTAAATTCGTTTTTATATTCACATACAAACCACGCTCTAAGGGCGTGGTTTTTTTGTAATTTTATACAATGGTCAAACTAATTTCATATCCTCTAAGCTTTATATATTACTTCTGCTTTGGGCTTACTTTAGTTATTTTTCACCCTATTCAATGGGTTGCCATTACTGTTTTTGGTTATAAAGCACATAAAATTTCTGTAGACTGGCTACAATTTTGGCTAATGGTCGATACCTTAATTCTCGGCACCTGGCATTCTATCCGCTGGGCCGAAAAACTCCCTGTAAACACCCCTTTAATTATTGTTTCTAATCATCAAAGCCTTTACGACATACCACCATTAATTTGGTACTTTAGAAAGCATCATGTAAAGTTTATTAGCAAAAAAGAACTAGGGAAAGGCATTCCTTCTGTCTCTTTTAATTTGCGCCATGGGGGTTCTGTACTTATCGACCGAAAAAAACCAATGCAAGCAATCACAGCCATAAAAGATTTTGGAAAATATATTAGTGAGAATAAGCGGGCAGCCGTCATATTTCCTGAAGGAACACGCAGCAAAACTGGGAAGCCTAAACAATGGCAGACTAAGGGGCTAATCACCCTATTCGAAGAAATTCCAACAGCTGTTATTGTTCCGGTTACTGTTAATAATTCGTGGAAAATGACCCGATATGGCAAATTTCCTATGGGTTTAGGCAATCATCTTAAATTTACCATACATCCTAGTGTAAAGGTTGCCGATCATCGGCATGATGTTTTGGTAAAAATGCTGGAAGAGCAAATTTCGAAAGCCATAATATGAATCCAAACGCAATTATAAATCAGACTATTGTTTTTGTAAAAGAGACTTTGAAAGATGCCGAAGGTGGGCATGATTGGTTTCATATAGAGCGAGTTTACAAAACTGCTCAAACCATTGGCAAGACAGAGCAGGCCAACATGCTTGTTGTATCACTCGCCGCATTATTACACGACATAGCCGATTCTAAATTTAACAATGGCGATGAAACAATTGGGCCAAAAATTGCAAGAACTTTTCTAGAAAAGCAAAGCATCGATAAGCACAGTATTGACCACGTGGTTGGCATTATAGCAAATATCTCTTTTAAAGGCGGAAAAGAACCCTCAAAAATTGATAGTTTAGAATAGCTAAGTTCTAATTAGCATATTGAACAGTTGTTGTTTATACTCAAACCACGCACTATTAGAGGCAAAAGCGATGGCTGTTACTATTG
>QIIH01000324.1 GCA_003229235.1 Flavobacteriales bacterium
GATATACTGAGTTTCTTTTGAATAAAAAGAGAACATGTATTTAAAAGGATTAAACGTATCAGGATTAAATGAATAATCTCTTGTTAAACCCTTATTATAAGTGTCAAAAAGTGGCACTTGAGATAATTTTAAATAGCTAGATTCTTTGCTTTTCACGGGATCGAGTTTACTATAAGAAATCCGATTTAAAAAAGCTTCTTTCATAAATGTATAGCGCCGTGTGTTAGAAGCTATTTGTGATTCTCCCTCTCCCGTATAAACTTGGTTTATAAAAGTGTTAAATTTTGTAGGGCTTGGCGATTGACTCTGAGCATTAACCATAGGTGCTGCAACAAGGAAGCCTAAAGCCATCATGCAGCATAAAAATGTCTTTTTCATAGCAAGGAATATAATTTAGGAAAATTAAGAAAAATTTATGACATTGTTTAGTGAATACAGGCATTTATGAGAGAATTTGGTCAAACAACTTAACATTCAAATTATAGAATCAGTATCTTTGTGTTCTGTTAATTAGCGACCTTATTTGGTATGGATTTAGAAAAACAATTAAAAGAAATCGAAGCAATGGGTAACGACCATGTGGGCTCATCTAGCGATACTCCATTAAAAGCCGATGCTTTTGATTTAAGTGATATAGAAAAAATTAAAATTATTAAAGGACATGTAAGTGAAATTTTGAACACTTTAGGCCTTGATCTTACCGATGATAGCCTCAAGGGCACCCCTACTCGTGTGGCCAAGATGTTTGTGAACGAAATTTTTGGCGGTTTGCACCCTGATCGGAAGCCTAGTGCCTCAACATTTGACAACAAATACAAATACGGCGAAATTCTTGTCGAAAAAAACATAACATTATACTCTACATGTGAGCATCATTTATTGCCGATTGTTGGAAGAGCACACGTGGCTTATATCTCTAACGGAACGGTTGTAGGGCTTTCTAAAATGAACCGCATAGTAGATTATTATGCAAAAAGACCTCAAGTGCAAGAACGCTTAACCATGCAAATTGTTAAAGAGCTTCAAGAGGTTTTAGGCACCAAAGATGTGGCATGTATAATAGATGCTAAGCATTTATGCGTTAATTCTCGAGGTATTCGCGACATAGATAGCAGCACAGTTACCAGCGAATTTGGTGGTAAATTTAAAGAGTCAGAAGTTAGACGTGAATTTTTAGATTACATCAAATTGGATACTGAGTTTTAATTTTATTTTTTTGAACTTCAAAAAATAATTCTACAGTACTTTTAACACTTATGGAGCAGCAACAGCTTTTTATTTACAATTCAATAACAAAAAAGAAAGAACTCTTTAATCCTATTGTGCCAGGTGCTGTTGGTATGTATGTTTGTGGGCCAACTGTTTACAGCAATGTACATTTAGGGAATTGTCGCACCTTTTTGTCTTTTGATTTAGTGTTTAGATACTTGAAACATTTGGGTTTTAAAGTACGCTACGTACGAAATATTACGGATGCTGGCCATTTAGAAAACGACGCTGACAGTGGCGAAGATCGAATTGCAAAAAAAGCACGTATAGAGCAAATAGAACCTATGGAAGTTGTGCAGCGATATACGCTCGATTTTCATTCGATTATGGATCAGTTTAACGCTTTGCCTCCAAGTATCGAGCCCACGGCAACAGGCCATATTATTGAACAAATTGGTATAATCGAAGACATCATCAAAAAAGGATATGCCTACGAGAAAAATGGTTCTGTATATTTTGATGTGCTCAAGTTTAACGAAGATCACACTTACGGTAAATTAAGCGGAAGAAAGCTAGAGGACATGATTGCCAATACAAGAGAATTGGCCACACAGAGTGAGAAAAAGAATCCTCAAGATTTTGCGTTATGGAAAAAAGCCGAAGCAGTGCATATTATGCGCTGGGCTTCGCCTTGGAGCGACGGATTTCCTGGCTGGCATCTGGAATGTACCGCAATGAGTGCAAAATATTTAGGCGATAATTTTGATATTCACGGAGGAGGAATGGACTTGAAATTTCCGCATCATGAATGTGAAATTGCTCAAGCCGAAGCCTCTAAAGATATCTCGCCTGTAAACTATTGGATGCATACCAATATGCTTACTCTTAACGGCAAGAAAATGGCCAAATCTACAGGTAACAACATTCTACCTGGCGAAATATTTTCTGGAGAGAATGATATTTTAAGCAAGGCTTTTAGCCCTTCTGTAGCTAAGTTTTTTATGCTCCAAGCGCATTACGCAAGTATTTTAGACTTTTCTAACGACGCATTAATTGCTTCAGAAAAAGGCTTTAATCGCTTGATGGAGGCTTACAATAGTATCGATTCTTTACCAACAGCAAGTACTTCTGATTTTGATGTTGCAGCATGGAAGCAACAATGTTATGACGCGATGAACGACGACT
>QIIH01000085.1 GCA_003229235.1 Flavobacteriales bacterium
TAAAATATCTAGATATTCCTTTAAATTTTACATTTCAAATCTCACTTTTTCTTAGAACTCTGTAAATTAAATTTTAGGTCGAACTCAGGTTAATTACTCGATTTTAGATTTATAACAGTCAAATTTGGCAACAAATTATTACTCTAATCGTTAATTAGCAATCGAATGACATAACGATTACTTAAATGTTGGGTTAATTATTTATCAAAAAGCTGATTAGGATTTTTAAAGGCTTTGAACTCGATGGCGTTTCCTGCTGGATCTAAAAAAAACATAGTAGCCTGTTCGCCCTTTTCGCCTTTAAAACGCACATAGGGTTCGATAATAAATTTGATTCCATGTGCCTTTACTTGAGTTATCATTTTTTCGAAAGAAATCATGTCTAGGACAACGCCAAAATGAGGGATAGGGACACTCTTGCCATCTACTTGATTGGTTTGTAAATTTGCCGAATCTTTTTCCTTATAATGAATTACTAATTGATGTCCAAACATATCAAAATCTACCCAATTATCGCTGCTTCGGCCTTCTAGGCACCCGATAATGTCTCGATAGAAAATTCGGCACTCCTCTAGATTATGAACAGGAATCGCTAAATGAAAAGGTCTTAGATGTGACATATTTAGCTATTATTTTTCTTCAGAAATGTTCTCTTCTTCTTCTTTTTCTACCTCAGAATCCCAACCTATCATAAAATACTTAAAAACGGCCTCGTCGGGTATTTGAGTAGTCTCGATTTTATTTTGTGTATAACGTAGGTTTTCTGGCAATTCCTTTTTATCAATAATTACATAAATATCGCTGCCTTCCAAAGAAACAATTACAGAACTCAGGGTAGATTCGATTGTGGATACTATGTAGTTGTCTTTAATCGTCTTATAAGTACTGTTTACACTCAAGCCTTTATTTGTAGAAAACCTATTATCCATTACTTGAATGTATGCAATTTCGGAGGTTTTGTCTTGCAAAGTCTTAGGGTCTAAAATGAGTAATAAATTTCCTGCCGAATCAAAAACTTCTATTTTGCCACCACTAATAAAATTCTGGACGTCTGCCTTCGTAAAGACAACAGAATCAAGAGCAAATATAGAATCTAATTGGCTCACTTTATTGCTTTTAGATAATAGACCAATGGCGCCGTTAGAAACTAAGAAAGGGTCTTTTTTTGTTTCACAACTTGTTAATAGTACTGTGGCTGTTATAGCCAATAACATCAATTTTTGCATGCTTCTTTTTTAAATTGTCGCTTATTTAACGTAATAATTTTCCTAAAATTCCAAAAACGCCTCGAATAACGGTAGCGCTTGTTAATACTTTTACTATTGGGTTTTGTCTTTGATATCGCCTTGAGGTGCGCCTTCGAGTTGTTTGAGAAGACGATTTTTTAACAGTCTCGGCTTCTTTTTTGGCCTTGGCCTTGGTTTCGGCTTTTTGTGCCACTTCTATTTTTTCGTTTAACATTTCGTAGGCACTTTCACGGTCAATGTTATTATTGTATTGAGCAATTAAAGTAGATTCTTTTATCAAATCCTTTAACTCGTGATCTTCTAAAACATCCATTCTGCTCATTGGGGCTCGTAGCATTGTGGCCGCTAGCGGAGTAGGAACCCCTTTTTCGTTTAAGACAGTTACTAAAGCCTCACCAATCCCTAAGGAGGTTAATACCTCGTCGGTTTTATAATAATCAGAAAGCGGATAGTTTTCGGCCGTGAGCTTGATTGCTTTTCTGTCTTTTGCAGTAAAGGCCCTCAAGGCATGTTGCACTTTTAATCCTAATTGACTCAAAACTGCATCCGGAACATCGGTTGGGTTTTGAGTAACAAAGTATAAGCCTACACCTTTTGATCGAATCAATTTTACAATGCTTTCAATTTGATCTAATAAAGCATCACTTGCTTCTTTAAAAATCAAATGTGCTTCGTCTATAAAAATTACCAATTCTGGTCGTCCACTATCTCCCTGCTCGGGAAAGGTTGAATAAATCTCGGCTAAAAGCGATAGCATAAAAGTCGAAAATAATTTTGGCCTGTCCTGAATATCGGTAAGCCTAACAATGTTTATATAGCCTCTACCATTGTTGTCTACTCTGAGTAAATCATCTGTATCAAAAGATTTTTCTCCAAAAAAGGTATCGGCGCCTTGTTGCTCTAATGCTACTATTCGCCGTAAAATAGCTCCTGTAGATGAAGGCGAAATACGGCCGTATTCTTTAGCAAATTCTGCTTTCCCTTCGTTGGTAGAATACTGCAATACCTTTTTAAAATCTTTAAGATCAAGTAGGGGCAGTTTGTTATCGTCACAATATTTAAAAATAACAGATATAATGCCTGCCTGTGTTTCACTAACGTTTAATATTCTAGAAAGAAGTACAGGGCCAAACTCCATTACTG